>PCBO01000117.1 GCA_002730975.1 Opitutia bacterium | reverse complement strand
TTCTTCCTTCTCGACTGCTTCCTCAGCAGGAGTTACATCTGCATCGTCTTCCTCTATTGGTTCCGATTCCGCAGACTTTGTCTCTTCGCCCGGAATCTCCTTCTCCTCCACGGAATCTACTCCTAAAATATCGACCGCCGAGGCTTTGTCGGCAACAGCCTCCTCCACGACTTCCTCCTTCACTTCCTCGGGGGCAGCCTTCTTTAAAGACGCCTTGCGTTTGGACTTTGGTTTTACGACCGCAGCTCTCCCTCCCTTCTTGGAGGTAGGGAAAGATTCTTTTAATGCTGCCTTGCGGCGAGCCAAATAAGCTTTGCGACGCTTACGCTTGATAACCTTGTTATATTGAGTACCCATGGTTTTATAAATTGGGGAAACTTTCAGAAAATAGGAAAAATGAGCTCAATGGCAAGATTCAAGCACGGCATAAAAAAAAGGGGCGGAGCAGCTTTTAACGACCCCACCCCAAACGACTTGTTCGAATATCCTTAGCTAAGCCAAGGCAAAGCACTACCAGGCGTACTGCCAACCGAGGCTCCAAATGGAATCCATTTCGAGCTGCACGCCATTTACGTCTTCGCTCATCGGGGTTTCCCACTCGACAGCCAAGCGATGACCCTTGAAAGTTCCGTTTCGGCAATAGTAATTCAAACCGAGCCCAAAGGTGCTCAGGTCACGACCTTGTGAAGCAGGATCGAAACCAGGGGACTTCATCATCATATTTCTTGCTGAAATGTCGGCATCCTTCCCATCAATCTCGCCTTGAGTCGCATAGTCGAACTTTGCCGAAAGGCTGAAAGAATCAGTTAGCTTTCGTGCACCCCATAGAATTGCATCAAAGCGGTTGCCGAGACTGTAGCCACGATCGTTATCTCCCATACGCAGAGCACCTCCAACTTGAGCTCCCCAAGAATAGTTGTCGGTTTGGCCAAGAAAAGTAATTGCAGGAAGAAAATCCCAAGTGCCTGAACCAAGTTGCATCCCGTACCCGAGAATTTTACCGTCAGATGCTTTTTCGTCGATGGAACCAGTGGGGACGCTTATGCCAACATTGAAATGAATGCGTTGGCCATTGTCCCAAGAAGCGAGGTCATACAGTCCGCTGAATTTAATATCTCCAAATCCAGACGATTCCACGGAAGACTTCATAACCATTTTCATCACACCCATCTCCATATTCATGTCCATGTCGTTATCTAGGTAATTTAACATAGCCATAAGAGTCCACTTGTCGGAAACGGCATACATAGTACCAAGCATGTGCATATTCATGGACATCTTTTCGGGAAGCATAGCGTAATCCCCGCCATTTTTGGTCAGCATCGAGTTAGTGCTTACATTATCGGAACCTCTAAGAAGACCCTCCATGTCCATTGACATGAAACGGTAGGAGAGCATCCACTCGCCCATGGCGTGCATGTGATCGCCCATCACGGTGATGGGGGCATGACCATCGGGACGTACAGCGGTCCAAGGCCCTTCATGGGCATTAAGAGTACTTGCAGTCGTTGCAAGGAGAAGAAGTTTTGTCGTTAGTTTTTTCATTAGAAATTTCGATTGAAGTTAAGTTGGCAGAAATGGGTTGGGAGTTGAGTGGACCTTTCGATCATACGATGCGAACGCATTCGAGCGTTAGGCAAAAACAAGAAAGCTCCCGAGCGGAGATTGGCATCATGCACGACTTCGAAACCAAGAAAGGACGAAGTCGTTCGCCTAGGGCAGCACAGACCTCAAGCGAATCGCGGAGGAGGCACAGCGGTTTCCCCAACACTAAAACGGGGAATCCATAAATCATCGACCAAACTCCCAAGGATTGGAGATGGAGCTACAACCGAGACATCCGCTGACAAAAGCACGAGAGTTATTTTTGCAAAGGAAGTTTCAAAGGTCGCGGACTGTTCTTGTTCTTCGGTCTGAGCAGTCGAAGCGCTAACGAAATCACATCCTGCGCAACGGTAATCCCCGTTAAAAGTATTGCTAAAGGAATCGCGAATAGATCCCGTACGCTCGACTAAGTCGGAAAACATGTCCACCCATGCACCGAACTGGACGACGCCAACAGGTAATCTAGCTGCGGAAACCGCAGCGAAAAGACCTAAGAGAATGCAGGTTTTGCGGAACATAAAAAAAGTAAAAGAATTTTATGAAAAGAAAAGTTGAGATAAGTTCAACGGCAAAGAACCTTGGATTATAAGTTTTGTGGAGGATCGAACTAGCAATTATCGATCAACTCGAAAAAATGCGTGTCAGCGTCCAATAAACACCCATGCATGCTATTACGGTCGAACCGGGTATGACTATATATGTCCTGAAGTCTTCCTGTTTTTGGATAAATACGGTTAAAGCATAGGCAATGGAGAGAACGGCCAACTGGCCGGCTTCCACCCCTAAGTTAAAACCAAACAAACCCGCAAAAAGGCTAGTCGGATGAAGTTCTAATTCGCTAAAGGCACCGGCAAAGCCCAAGCCGTGGATAAGACCGAATGCAAAAACAATGACAAGACGACGAGGCTTGTAGCCGGGAAAGAAGATATTTTCCAAGGCGACTACAGCAATGCTGGCGGCGATTAACGGTTCGACAACCGAGGATTCAAGTGTAACGAAGCCAAGAGTAGCCAGCCCAAGAGTAATTGTGTGAGCGACCGTAAACATAGTGACTTGAAGGAAAAGGGGTTTCCATTGCCTCGATAACAAGAACAACCCAAGCACGAAAAGAATGTGATCAACACCCAACGGAACAACATGCACAAACCCTTGCCGAAGGAAGGAAAGAAAGGTGCTGATGGTGTCGTCTCGACTGCTGCTTTTGCCTGCAGGCAAGGCGAAATCGGTTGAGGAGAGGGCAGTCGAGTTTGCTTCTGTGGCAATTTGCGAAGTAGAGGAATCAGAAAAAAAAGACGTCAGGTCCAAAGTAAAGCTCTCTTCTCCCGGCCATAAAACATTTACCCTCTTTTGGGCCTTACCATTGAGAATGTTCATGAATACGAGATCGTATCCAGCGGTTTCTTGAGCTTTGATTTGATATGAATTTACAGTAGCATCTGGCGAATGGTTGTAAGATCCGCGAAGAAAAAACACCTCTCCTTCCAGTTCGAATTTCTCGTGACTTTTGCCGACAAATTCGAAGCGGAATTCAGGAAGAAACCAGACGCCTTCGTCGAAGCGGACTCTAAGAGCGCTTGACATAAGGTTTTGAGCATTTCCCACAAGAACTTTGCGTTCATTGGCGTCCAACTTGTCGAATGCTTCACGCTGAAGAAAAGGTTCCTTTTCAGGGTCCTCGGAAAAGCCCCTCGGATCAATTTCGACGCTAATGGTCATTGAACCATTCGAATCGAATGAACCGAGGACGGGGATGTCAGGAATCGGATGCCCCTGCAAAAAGCCAAAGCTAGCGGCAATAGAAAGTACTAAAACGAGATATCTCATGAAGAGTCACTGAAAGTAGAAGAGGGTACGTCCGAAAAAAAATTAAAATTAATGGCGATTCCTTCTTGAATAATCCTAAAACCAATATTTCTTAGAAAATTTAAACATTATCAAACTCAAAGGTATACCCAATATGAAAAAACTATTAGTATTTATAGCATCTCTAACATTAGCAGGAGCCGTTTTCGCAGGTTGCCCGTCCAAAGCGTTCAAGGCAAAGCTCGTAAGTTTTGACAAGGAATCGAAGACCTTGAGTCTCAAGGCTGGCAAGAAAGACCTGAAAGTCAAAGTAGGCAGCAAGACTCAAATGGTTGGCTTTGAGTGCGCAACGAAACTTACAGCTGGTGCCGCCCTTGAAATCCACGGCTGCAATTGCGCGACCAAAAAAGGTAAAGTACAAGAAGCTACCAAATTGGCAGTAATCACCAAAAAGGGTAAAAAAGGTAAGAATAAGAAAGACAGCTAACAAAATTTTCTTCGTAATTATAAAAGCCTCCGGGAAACCGGGGGCTTTTTTGTTAGAACACAAAGACTCCCAAGGAACGGATACGATCATCAAGAACCGACTTCGGTAATTGATTTCCTATCTCCTTGAAAAGAAGAACTAAGCGACCATTGCCAAAACAAACCACCCTTAGGCCCCAAAAGCCAAGCCACAACAAATAATGCGCCGGCAATCACAACCATAGCGCCTGCGATGGAACAGTCCAACCACTTGGCGAGGTGAAAACCACCGAATGAATATGCCAAGGAAAGAGGGGGTACACCAATGAGCAAAACAGGTAATCGCTCAAAAAAGAAACCGACGGTGACTGCAGGAAAAATAAGCATGGCAACAACTAGAACCACTCCCACTGCCTCGAAGGCCGCCACAATGGTAAGGGCCAAGGCAATCATAAGCCCGTAATGAGCAGCATTCACGGGCATACCGAGTGATCGAGCAAGCCCTACATCGAACGATGTCACAAGGAGCACCCTGTAAAAAACTATAACTAAAACTATGTCCAATAGGGCTACTGCACCCATAGTAGCGATTGGCGACGGACCAAGACTTGCTACGCCCAAAATGAAGCTTTCCCGCAAGGGAACTAGGCCTATCTCACCATAAAGCACGCAATCGGCATCGAGGTGGACATTGTCCAGCCAAATGCTGATTATCACCACACCAATCGCAAAGAGAGTAGTGAAGACGATGCCAATGGCTGCGTCGGGCTTCACCCTTGACTTGCGGTGAATCAGCTCGATTAGAACAGTAGTGAGAACTCCCGCGACAGCAGCTCCAATCAACATTGCAGGCAACGAGCGTGAGGAAGTGAAAACAAAGGCAATGGCAATACCCGGCAGCAAGCTGTGACTGATGGCGTCTCCCACCAAGGCAAGACGGCGCGCAACCACGAAATTTCCGATGACTCCGCAAGCCAAGCATACAAAGAAACCCATTAGGACTACTTGAAAGGTGCTCTCGAAATCAGACAGCCAAGGATTCACGAAAACGGAACCATAGTCAAAGGGCGGAAAAAACTCTTCGCGCATCGTTTTTAATTTTGCCGAAAGTACCCTGTGGCGGATGAAGGATTAGTGGATAAACCGGCACCACGTTCTATGTCCTCTAGACTTGGAATGGCCGACCCGTGAGGATCCCGTCGGGGGTCCTTAAGGATGCGCTCGAGATGACGCACGACTTTTTCACCCAAAACATGCTCGATCTTTTCGGCATCCTCATGAACGTGATCGGCTGCATAGCACGCCTCGTTGGTCAGGTAGAGCTCCCAAAGGCGATGGTTACGAACAATTTGGCAGGCTCGTTCCCAACCGGCGGGAGTAAGGGAGAGTCTGGCGTCTTGGGAATAAAGAGAACCGGCATTATCGGAACAGACCATACTCGCGAACCCGGCTTTCACGAGATCATCCGCCTCTCGCCTAGCTTCGGCGACACTTGTGCGTCTCCGGTCGGCCAGAGCTCCAACGGTTACGGATTCCTTAGAAAAATCGCCGGACTCGAGGACTTGATAGGCAGCCTTCATTGTATTCTCAAAACTAACTTGGCGAACTCGGTTTCGACGCCTAAGCCACTTGGAAATCAATCCATGCTTGGGTCCGCCAAAAAAGGCGACGACAAAGAAAGAAGTACAGGCAAGAACCATGAAAGGACCCGTTGGCAAATTATTGCCGAGAAAAGAGCCATAAGAACCGAGCAATCCGCCCGCGATCCCAAACAGTGCAGAAAGCAACAGCAAAGTTCCCATTCGGTCGGTCAGCAAGTAGGCGGTTGCTGCAGGCGTAATGAGAAGAGCGGAAACAAGAACCACGCCCACCGCCTGCAGCGAGGAGACAACGGCAAAAGTAAGACCTACGAGGAGTACGTAACGCATGAACTCAACGGGTACTCCCACGGAGCCGGCAAAGCCTTCGTCAAAACTTGTTACGAGAAGTTCCTTGTTTAAAAGAGTGACCATCATAAGGGCCCCCATGGCAACGGCTCCCATCAAGCCGACGTCGGCTGAGGAAAGGGCAGCGGCTTGCCCGAAAAGAAATTTGTCGATGCCGGATTGGTTGCCGAATTCCATTTCCTGAATAACTGTCAAAATACAAATGCCCACGGCATAGAACCCGGAAAGCACTAGACCCAAGGCACTATCCTCTTTAACCCTTGTGGTTTTGCGTATCCAGGCAACCACCACCGTTCCCAATAGACCAGCCACAGTAGCACCGACAAAAATAGCCACGGGATCCTTGGTTCGACTCCATAGAAAACCGAGAGCAACTCCCGGGAGCACCGCGTGAGACAAGGTATCGCCGAACAATGCCAAACGTCGGGCAACCACATAGCCGCCAAAAAGACCACAACTGATGCCCATAAAGACGGAACCAAGAACAGCATTGCGGACGGCAGCGTCCCGCAAGCTGAGGAAGCGAAAGGTCTGTTCACTCCAATCCAAATCGGTCACGTCCCCGATGCGAGTGGCATGAACTAGCGCAGGAAAGGCAAAAAAGACCAGCAATACAAAAACCGGGCTTATTCGTGGGACTTTCATTTATAGCTTGGGATCGCCTTCTTGCTCAAACTCCGAGCGACCAGCTGCTTGGCCGGCGACGTCCGATAGGATGGTGAGACGACCTCCGTAGGTTTTTTGCAAAAGATCGGGAGTGAAGGTTTCTTCCATTTCTCCATAAGCAACAAGTCGCATGTTAAGCAGCAAAAGCTTATCAAAATATTCGCGGGCAGAGGAAAGGTCGTGATGGACTACAATGAGGGTTTTGCCCCGCTCCTTCAGATCTCGCAACAGCTCCACAATCGCGGTCTCGGTAGCGGCGTCTACGCCGGCAAAAGGTTCGTCCATAAGATAAAGGTCACTCTCCTGAGCAAGAGCTCGGGCAAGAAAGACTCGCTGCTGCTGCCCGCCTGATAGATTCCCGATCTGGCGAGCTGCAAAAGGCTGCATATTCACTTTTTCCAAACATTCGGAAGCAATCAGGCGATCTCGCTTACTGACTCTCCTCATGAGTCCGGCATGGCCATATCGCCCCATGAGAACGACATCCATAACGCTCACGGGAAAGTCCCAATCAACCGATTCGCGCTGCGGAACGTAACCGACACGCGTGACTGCTTTCCTGTATGGCTGGCCAAATATCTTCACCCATCCGCCATTAGGCCGCACGATGCCCATGATAGTCTTGATCAGGGTAGATTTACCAGCCCCGTTCGGCCCTACCACGCCGACCAATGAACCGGTCTCAACAACAATGTCCACCCCATAAAGGACTGGCTTTCGATCATAGGAAACCGTGAGGTCGTGAATCTCAAGGGGAGGGGGAATATCAACCATACAATTACCTCAACCCTTCAACGATAGTGTTCACGTTATGCTTCATCATGCCGGACCAGGTGCCTATGTCGTACTGCTTGCCATCAGGTCCCTTTTCCAAACGACCCGGCTGGCCCATGGCGTCGGAAAACAATTCTCCTCCGATCTTCACGCCGGCTTCCTTGGCGATCCCCTGAATAATCGCAGGATTGACGCTGCTTTCAACGAAAATGGCCTTCACGTCATGCTTTTTCACGAAGTCGACCATGGCGACTCGATCGGCAAGGCCTGCTTCGGTAGCAGTGGAAATGCCTTGGACGGCAAGGACGTTGAGACCAAAAGCGCGCCCGAAGTAATTGAAGGCATCGTGACTGGTAACAAGATAACGAGATTCTTCAGGCAAATCCCTAAAACGCACCTTTGCCCATTCGGTCACAGCGAGATACTCTGCCTTAAGTGCCTCTGCTCTTTCGGTATACCCAGCCTTCCCATCAGGATCATTTTCAGCGAGTGCATTACTGACGACGTCGATGCACTGGGACCAGATCGTAGGATCGAACCATACGTGAGGATCCCAGTGCCCTTCAAACTCTTCAGGTTCGAGGAGTAATTCCTCGGACACATTCTCCGTTAGGGCATAAGCTTTGGTTCCTCTGCGAGAAACTTTTGCAAAAACGTCAGCCATACGACCTTCGAGCATCAGACCGCTGAAGAAAATCAAATCAGCCTTGGCCAGGGTAGCCGCATCTCCCGCAGATGGCTTGTATAAATGGGGATCCACGCCGGGGCCCATAAGCGCAATCACATTCAAACCGTCACCGGCTACAAACTTCACCATGTCCGTAACATGAGTGGTCGTTGAAACGACTACGAGCTTCCCGTCCGAATTCCCACGATCACATCCGGCCAACAACAAAACCGTAAAGGTTAAGCCAAGTCCACGAAGGGCCAAAAATGGACTCGAAACAAAAAAAAGAAGCAGTGGATTTTTTGCATTAAAAGATTTCATTTTGATTGATCAAAGTCTTGCCATCGAATAATCTTGTGTCAACCCTTTTAGTGCACTTTGATCGATACTTCACATGCCCAGTGCAACGGTAGAAAATTACGTCAAAAAGATTCTCGTACTGTCTCTAGATACTAGCGAGGAGCAAGTGGGTATGGGAGAAATCGCCAAGGGACTTGAGGTAGCAGCGGGAACCGCCACCTCAATGATTAAAACTTTGGAAAGAGAAAGGTTGGTTCGCTACAAATCGAGACAAGGAGTAACGCTCACCGCAAAAGGTCTAAAGTTGGGTATGGACATGCTGAGGCGACATCGACTCGTGGAAACCTTCTTGGTGGAAAGCTTAGGGCTGGATTGGACGGAAGTTCATCAAGAAGCCGAGGAATTGGAGCACGCAATCTCGGAAAAAGTCCTCGATCGTCTGGACAAATTCCTCGGGCGACCTGAATTCGATCCTCACGGCGACCCCATACCGACAAAGGAAGGAAAATTTGCCGAAAGGCGAATCCGCAACTTGCTGGAATGCCAAAGTAAAAAACTGCGCACAATCAAACTTTTGACTGACCAGAGCACCGATTTTCTGAACTTCGCGAGAAGGAAGGGATTAGTACCCGGAACCTCAGTGGAAGTTACCAACCGCGATTTAATTTCTGATGCGGTAGAATTGCGAGTTGGCAATAAAAAGCCTTTCACTCTCGGCTCGAAAGCAGCCAAAAAGATTTTAGTCTCAAGCTGATTTTAGATAATTGGCATAGCCCCCACAGGTCGTCAAAAGCAGTTCTTGAAGCAATTGGTATTTAAATAGAGAGAAAAAAAAGTCTTTGCAGGCGATTTGTTTTCCCTCAAGATGATTCTCCCTTTTTTTTTCGACCTCTAAAACATCTCCTAACAACTCGAATTATGGCGAGACCAGTAACTTTATTCACCGGCCAGTGGGCCGACCTTTCACTTCCTGATTTAGCTGCAAAGGCAGCTGAAATGGGTTACGACGGCTTGGAACTGGCGTGCTGGGGCGACCACTTCGACGTGGACAAAGCAGCCGTCTCCAAGAAGTACTGCAACGAGCGTTGGGAAATCCTGAGCGACCATGGACTGACCAGTTTCGCCATTTCCAGTCACCTTGTCGGCCAAGCCATTTGCGACCTCATCGACGATCGCCACAAAGCTATTTTGCCGGAAGACGTATGGGGCGAAGGTGATCCCGAAAAGGTGCGTCGTCGCGCAGCAAAGAAGATGGCCAAAACAGCCAAGGCTTGCCGAAATTTCATCAATTGCAAACCGGGGCGCGGCAAAAAGGATGATTTCCCCGCGGTTGTGAACGGCTTTACGGGGTCGAGCATATGGCACTCAATCTATGCGTTTCCGCCAACCGACCAAGCTTATTGGGAAAAGGGCTTTGAAGATTTCGCCAAACGCTTCGGGCCCATCATGGAGGAGTTCGAAAAGCATAACGTCAACTTCGGCTTGGAAGTCCACCCAACTGAAATAGCCTTTGACATCGCCAGTGCCGAACGAGCGGTCAAGGCCCTCAAGAACCACAAGCGTTTCGGCTTCAACTACGATCCCTCTCACTTAGGATATCAAGGAGTAGACTATGTGAAATTCATTCGAGACTTCTCTGACCGGATCTATCATGTCCACATGAAGGATGCTTGGTGGGGTCATGGAGATGGTTCCGTTGGAGTATTCGGAGGCCACACAACATTCGCCGACCCTCGGCGCTTTTGGGACTTTCGGTCAGTCGGTCGAGGCGACATCGACTTCGAAGAGATTATCGTAGCCCTCAATGACGTCGGCTATAAGGGTCCGCTTTCGGTCGAATGGGAAGACAGCAGAATGGATCGCTTTCATGGGGCCGAGGAATCATGCGATTTCGTTAGGGAGCTTGCTTTCAAGCCCAATGAAATGGCATTCGACTCAGCATTTGACAAAGACAACCAGTAGCGATGTCCGATCAAGCCGTATAAATAGTCTACCGAAAATAATGATATGAAACGTAAACTACGCATGGGAATGGTCGGTGGAGGTCGCGGAGCCTTCATTGGGGGTGTTCACCGAGCAGCCGCAAACCTAGATGGGCAATTCGAACTTGTTGCAGGGGCCTTTTCCTCTGACCCAAAAAGATCAAAGCTCTCCGGCAAGGACTTCTACGTCGATCCAAAGCGAACTTACGCAAGCTATCAAGAGATGGCCGAAAAGGAAGCCGCCCTACCCGAAAACGAGCGAATCGACTTCGTGACCATCGTCGTTCAAAACTACTTGCACTTTGAAGTAGCCAAAACCTTCCTCGAGGCTGGTTTCAACGTGATATGCGACAAGCCCGTAACCTACGACCTCAAGCAAGCGCGTGAACTTCGCAAAATCATCAAAAAGTCGAAAAAGGTCTTTGCGCTTACTCACAATTATACCGGCTACCCAATGGTAAAGTTGGCCCGTGACATGGTCAACAAGGGGGAGCTCGGCGAAATCATCAAAATTGTATGCGAATACCCGCAAGGGTATGCGATCACGGCGCTGACAGGTGAAGACAAGGCGATCGCGAACTGGAGAGCCGACCCAAAAGTAGCGGGTATTTCCAATTGCATGGGAGATATCGGCACACATGCAGAAAACTTAGTTCATTACGTAACGGGTTTGGAAATAGACAAGCTCTGCGCCGACCTGTCCGTCAACATTCCGGGTCGCACCCTTGACGACGATGGAAACGTACTCGTCCGCTTCAAAGGTGGTGCCAGGGGTATAATTTACGCGTCGCAAGTATCCAACGGCGACGAGAACGACCTTAACATTAGAGTGTACGGCACCAAAAAGTCTCTCGAATGGCATCAGGAAGATCCAAACGAACTTTTAGTCAAAGATGCTCGAGTCCCGCGCACGATTTATAGGAGAGGCAACGATTACATAACTGGAGCCGCTGCCGCAAACACGCGCATTCCATTTGGTCACCCCGAAGGTTTCATAGAGGCTTTTGCAAACGTATACAACGCCGCCGGCGTCGCCATTCGTGATGAGATCGCGGGCAAGTTCCCTCGCAAAAGTGGCTATGACTTCCCTGATATTAGGGACGGCATAATTGGAATGGCTTTCATCGAGACTGTCGTAAAAAGTTCAAAGGCAAAGGAAAAGTGGGTCAAATTTCCCCGCATCTGAAAACTATGTCTACCAAAGTAGGAATCATCGGCGCGGGCGGCATGCTCCAATACCACGCGGCTGGCTTTCGAGAAGCCGATGCCGAAATAATCGCAATTTGCGATATGAATGAAGCAGCCGCCACAAATGCAGCGAAAGAATACGAGGTGGCAAATGTGTTCAGCGACGTCGCGGAAATGCTTGAACGGCAACCCGAACTGGAAGCCGTCAGCGTAATCACCCCCAATCGTTTTCACAAACCACTGAGCGTCCAACTTCTAGAAGCGGGCAAGCACGTATTCTGTGAAAAACCGCCCGCATTGAATGCCTCAGAAGTCTCTCAAATGAAAGATGCCGCAGAGACAGCGGGTAAGACTTTGATGTTTAATTTTAACAACCGAGCAAGACCTGAATCCTACGCCTTGCGGGATTACATCAAGGGAGGCGAAGTAGGTCGCATAAATTCTGCGCAAGCCAAGTGGATTCGACGTACGGGCATACCCGGGTTCGGCGGTTGGTTTACCAATAAGGAACTATCCGGAGGAGGTCCTCTCATCGACCTTTTACATATGGTGGACCTCGCCATGTACTACATGGACTACCCTGAACCGCAATACGTTCTCGCTCAAACCTTCGATGATTTCATTACGAATAAAGCCTTCAAGGGACCTTGGGGAATACCGGACGTCGTCGATGGCGCCACGGACGTCGAAACTGCGGCCCAAGGTTTCGTGCGATTCGCAACCGGACAAGTTCTTTCCTTTCAGGTCTCTTGGGCTGAGATGAACAAACGCGAGGAAGTCTCCGTTACTTTTCAAGGCACCAAAGCAGGCGG
The DNA here is from genome assembly GCA_002730975.1 of Opitutia bacterium. Lineage (GTDB taxonomy): Bacteria > Verrucomicrobiota > Verrucomicrobiia > Opitutales > Seribacteraceae. Next base: position 12,060 of record PCBO01000117.1, on the reverse strand, counting down.
AATGATTCGCAGGCTTTTTGGTTCGGATGGTCTGGATGAGACGGCAATCGACGATTGCGAACTCTACGTACAGGAGAATGGCCGCTCGGTTAATCGTTCCATTATCACCGAGGCGAACGAGGATATGGGACGTATCCGCGCTGCCCAGAACTTCATTCTTTCCATAGAAGGCACCGAAGCGCCCCTGAACACTCCGGATCAGGCTTTGTCTCTAATGAAAACGATTGATGCAACCTACGAATCCGCCCGTATCGGGAAACCTGTCGAGATTGGATAAATTTTAAGTGAAATAAATTTCGGTAAAGCCTATCCCGCAAGGCTGAATAAGCTCCACCACATCCCGAAAAGCCGGCGTCACTCGACGCCGGTTTTTCCGTTTTCAAAGTCGATTGGAACTCGACAGACACCATGGGGAATTAATTAATCGTCAGCTATCCCTAATATATCAGTACCATGAAAACTTTTACATCTTTGATTTTCTTGCTTTGGCTCAGCCTAGGCATCGCCCAAGCCGCAAAAAGAAATGTCGTCTTGTTCGTAACCGACGACCAGAGTCCCGATTTCGGAGCATACGGAAACCCTGTGCTAAAAACTCCAAATCTCGATGCTCTTGCCACCGACGGAACTCTCTTCAAGAACGCCTTCTGCACGACCGCCAGCTGCTCGGCCAGCCGGTCCGTCATCCTCTCGGGACTACACAACCATGCCAACGGACATTACGGACATCAACATAGTTACCACAAATTCAACAGCTACGAAAACCTCATCAGCCTTCCCGTATACCTTTCTCATGGCGGCTATCGCACAGCTCGTTGCGGCAAATATCATGTAGCGCCTGAAAGTATCTACAAGTTCGGGCAAGTCATCCCCGGAAAATCCCGTAGTCCCGTCGAAATGGCCGAAAACTCTAAAGCTTTTCTCGCAGAGGATTCTGAAAAACCGTTCTTTCTCTACATCTGCACCTCCGACCCTCATCGAGGAGGAGGTTCCGCAAATGAACTTCCCTACAAGCCTGACCGCTTCGGCAATCCAAAACCAGGATCCAAGGGCTATCCGGGAATCAAGGAGGTGATCTACGATCCCAAAAAGGTAAATGTTCCGGGTTTTTTGCCGGACACCCCGACCTGCCGAGCCGAAATCGCACAGTACTATCAGTCTGTTTCACGAGTGGATCAAGGTATCGGTCGTCTAATCGAAATCCTAAAGGAAACGGGCAAATGGGAAGACACCCTATTCCTCTTCATCGCCGACCACGGCATCGCTATGCCGGGAGCAAAAACCACCCTTTATGAAGGGGGTATGCGATCTCCCTGCATAGTAAGAAACCCTTACTTGAAAAAAAGGGGTGTTGTCGCAGATGCCATGGTCAGCTGGGTGGATCTGGCACCAACGATTCTTGAATTTGCCGATGTACTCGACGGCAAGGGCAAGCTTACTCCATCTACCGAAAAAAGCCTTGGTATTGAGAAGATCAAAGGGGAGCAAAACGGTAGGGCATTGGCACCGGGCAAGTTCCATGGTCGCTCGTTCCTGTCGGTTTTAGACAAAGAAGAAACCACTGGTTGGGATCAAGTAAACGCCTCCCATACCTTTCATGAAATCACCATGTATTACCCCATGCGGGTAGTTCGGGAAAGGCGATACAAGTTGATATGGAACATCGCCCATAGCCTGCCCTACCCTTTCGCATCAGACCTTTGGGCGGCTCCTACGTGGCAAGCACAGTGGAAGCAGGGAATGAGCGCTTCCTACGGAGCAAAGACCGTAAGAAGCTACATCCATCGTTCCGCCTTCGAGCTATACGACCTGAAAGAAGACCCTCACGAAGGGAATAATCTGGCCAGCTCCTCAAAACATGAGGAGCTTCTTGGCCGACTAAAGACAAAGCTGAAAGCCTTTCAGGAACAGACCAACGATCCGTGGGTCATGAAGTGGCGCTACGAGTAGGTGTTTCGAGCAAACTTAGACAATTGTATTCGGAGGTATTTCGATTGGAGGCAAGGGTGCCTCGGTTTCCACTTTTGGAGATGTCTCCTCTTCCGTAGAGGGTTCTGTGGATTGAACTTCAGACTCTGGCGAGGAAACTTCTTCCGGCTTTGCTTCCTCAATTGAAGCATCAGTCGCCTCTTTATTATCATCCCCGTTTGGATCCCATCGTGCATCTACAGGTGTGTCCTCGGATTCCGTACCTTTGGTAAGATTTTCGAAAAAACGAGTCTGACCATGTGACTCCTTATCGAAACGCGATTCGTCTTCTCGGCTCTTCTCAACGTTCTTTACGAACTGGGTATGGTTGAATTGCTCAATGGACTCTTTTTCCATTTCGCATTCCTTGAGTCGAGTCTTCAACACGGACATTTTTTGTTGAATCTCGGCTTTCTTGGATTCGTCGTCCGTCTTGAAAGCCTTGAGTTCATTGATTTCTTCTTTGAATCCGGAAATCTTATTGCGCAACTCGATCCTATGTGCCCGGCGATCCTTAAACATCGGGGGCTTTCCAGGCTTGGGAGGTCGGCCTGTGGGCTTGGGAGGCTCGTCTTGCTTAAAAGGGTCATCGCTCATTTAAATAAAAAAAACCCTATATTTTAGATTGTCAACTTCCTCAGTAAATTTATGGGTTCGTAAAGATTTCGATTTTTAATCAACTATTACTGGAATTTCCATCCAGAAACTGATGGAAAACAGACCTAAAGATATTTTCGAACAAAATGTACCCAATTACAATCAGAATGGGCCTCGCTTTCGCTGGCAGTATTCACTCACGGACTTTTCTACTGATTGGTGTCGCCATCTACAACCTGTTCATTGCCAAGTTCTCGCTTGCTGACAAAAATGAAACTGAGGCTTTAGCGCCAATGGTAGTAACTGCTCGCGGAGGCTTCGCTGAACCCATGGTTCGCTCGCCATGGTCAATCGAAAGGATGGAGGTAAACGATAAATTACTTACGGCAAGGTCTATGCCCGAGGCACTGTCGGGTTTACCATCAGTCATGGTGCAAAAAACCGCATTGGGTCAGTCTTCTCCTTACCTTAGGGGCCTCACGGGTTACCATAACCTACTTCTACTGGACGGGATTCGTCTCAATCATTCCGCCATGCGCTCCGGGCCCAACCAATACTGGAGTACGGTCGAAATTCTAGGTGCAGACCGCTTTGAACTTGTACGTGGACCAAATGGAATCAAACACGGAGCAGATGCAATAGGAGGAGTTGTAAACATCATATCCGACAAAACGAATTTCGCAACTGCAGGAGTCCGATCTCAAGGAGAAGCATTCGCTCGCATGTCCACAGCCGAATCCTCTTGGACAGGACGTCTCGAAGGAGAAGTTTCCATGAAAAATTGGTTTGTCCAACTATCCCACGCGGAACGAAGCTTTGGGGATCTAGAAGGAGGAAGAGACATCGGCAAGCAATTGAACACAGGCTACGATACGCATGGAACCAATTTTAGGCTGGCGCGAAAACTTGGAGAGGACTCAAGCTTAACTTTCGGCTTTCAGCGTGTCTTTATGGACGATGTGCCCCGCACCCACAAAACGAAATCCGGACTAGATTGGGAAGGCCTCTCCAAAGGTGCCGAGATATGGCGAAGACTCGATCAAGAACGTAACCTTTATTATAGTAGGCTCAAGTGGGAGGGCTCCGGTGGTTTGGCAGATGCCGGCTTGCTGACTTTTAGCTTCCACCAACATGGCCAAGAGCGGGATCGCAGAAGGGAAAAGACTGGTATGTATATTGACGACAAGCAGGGTTTTAATCTTGATGATTTCGGGTTTTCTTCGCGCTTTGAAACCGAAGATCCATGGGGTGGTAGACTCGCCTATGGCTTTGAATATCACCTAGAGGACGTGTCTTCTTTTGGATCGGACTTAAACAATTCTTCAGGAATAAGACGTTACTATGCTCAAGGTCCCTTGGCAGCAGAAGCTGAGTATCATCGTTACGCCATTTATTTAAACGACACCTATAAGGTTGCTTCCGGATGGACCCTCGAGCCAGGCATCCGCTTTTCCTCCGTCCAGGCCGAACTTGACCGATACTATTTAAAGAACAGCGATACTTCGACGATACAAAATCCACAAACAAAGAAATACGAAGAGTTGATTGGTTCGCTAAGAACCAGCAAGGAAATCGCGGATGAAACCTTCCTTTTCGGGGGACTTTCTCAAGGGTTTCGACCACCAAGTTTATACGACCTGACCTCAACGGATGAAACCAGTGCCGTGGAAAGCCCCAACACTTCACTTGATTCAGAAAACTTCCTCCAATTGGAAATCGGCTTAAGAAACCTCTCGGGAAATTGGAAATTCATGGTTTCCGCTTATCAAACTTGGATCAAAGATATGATCGTTCGATCCCCAGTCGAATCCGGTAAATCCGATGTTCTAAAGGCTAACGGGGACGGGTTCATTCAAGGAATCGAGATCGAACTAGGCTACGATTGGACTTCATCATTGAGTTCTGAACTGAGTTTTTCTTGGATGGACGGAGAGGTTGAGCAGTTGTTGGATGACAATGCAACGGGAACAGTATCCATAGATGGGCGGAATTACACGCGAGTCGACCGTGCCACTACGCGCCTGATGCCTATTCAAACGGAGTTCCTTACTCGCTACGCCTCGCCTGCATCTCCTTGGTGGGGAGAATTGTCCATTCTTGCAGTCGATAAGGCCGACGACCTTTCCCTTAAGGACGAAAGCGACGTCTCCCGTATACCCACAAACGGCACCCCGGCTTACATTCTTTTAGGCCTGCGCGGCGGACGGTCGATCGGCGAAAACTTTGCGATATCATTGGCTGCCGAAAACCTCGGAGACGAAGACTACCGGGTGCACGGTTCCGGCCTCAACGGTCCCGGTCGTAATTTCATCCTATCCTTGTCGAGCTCGTTTTGAGTAGAAAAGCATCTACAATTGCCAAACTCCCTAAAAATTCAATTTGGGCGTGAATATGGAAACATTGTTGAAACTTTGTCCGAGAAACATAGTTTAAGAAGATAATTTGATATCCTTCTGCAGAATGAAAATAATCAACGCCCGCATGGGCTCGAAACTTGTTGCTTTGCTCTCATGCGTGGCAAACGCATTTGGCAACGCATATGTTCCGCTCGACGCAAAAGCTCCAGAAGTCAACGAGGTTCGAACGCTAAAAGAAGTTCTTGAGAATGCCAAGGCGATCGACGCCATTTTGGCCAAAAGCTACGCAACAAATAAAATCGAACCCTTGCCATTGACGGATGATGCGACTTTTGTCCGCAGGGCACACCTTCAAGTAGGAGGTCGTATACCCACTTATCAGGAGACAACGGGGTTTCTTGATAGCAACGATCCCCAAAAGCACTCCGACTTGATCGACCGAATTCTTAATTCCGAAGCATATGACAGTCACACCTTCAATTGGTGGGCGGATTTACTTCGCATTCAATCTCCATCAAGAAGCGGTGGAGCCAACAATGTGGGCGGTGGATTAAGTTATGCCATTTGGATGATGAATGCCATCAGGCAAAACATCCCTTTCGACGAAGTGGCTAGAAAGCTCATCACGGCTAAAGGATATCCGTGGAACAATGGCGCCGTGGGCTACTACATGCGAGACGCAGGGATGCCCTTGGACAACATGTCCAACACTACCCAAGTCTTTCTCGGGACCCAGATGGTTTGCGCACAGTGTCACAACCACCCTTTCGACAAGTGGACGCAGATGGAGTATTACCAAATGGCAGCCTACACATACGGTGTTCAGGCGCGAATGGGTGGGGAGAAACAAAAGGAAATTCAGAACGCATTTTTCAGCCAATCCAAGGGAAGCGATGCTGAAAAAAGAAAAAAGGCTTACAAGTCGAAGGAAGGCCAACTCTTGCGACGAGCGGCCAGTGAGATCATGCGCCCCCTTCGATACGGAGCCTCCCACAATCCCCGAAAATTGCAACTGCCCCACGATTACCAATACGAAGACGCAAAGCCTAAAACTTCAATTTCTGCAGCTCCGATTTTCGGAAAAAGTGATAAGCTTGATGAGGAAACGGATCCGGTGGAAGGCTATGCCCAGTGGATGACTTCGTCAGAAAACCCGCGCTTTTCAAAAGTCATTGCAAACCGTCTTTGGAAGCGTGTATTTGGGTTCGGTGTCATCGAACCAGTGGATGACATTAGAGACGACACGATCCCCTCTAATCCGGAATTAATGGCGCACTTGGAAAAGCTGATGGTCAGTCTCAACTACGATATCAAGCAGTTCCTTCGAATCCTCTACAACGTAAAAGCCTTTCGTCGCGAGACTTCAACGAAAGAAATCGTATCCGGCGAACCCTACCACTTTCCCGGTCCCATCCTCCAACGGATGAGCGCGGAGCAGCTGTGGGACTCGTTTGTCACCTTGTCGATTCCCTATGTTGATGAAAGAAAGCCTGATTTGAGTCGTCATCAATCACGGGAAGAACAACTCTCCGCCTATGAGGAAAAGGTTTACGATTTAAAAGGAAAAGAAATGCTTTCCGTCGCCAAAAAAGGTGCGCGCATGAGCAAAAGCTCAAACGATGAAATGTTAGGCATTCAAAAAAAATTACGTGCGGCTCAGGAGAATAACGAACTAGAAAACGTGTCTCGCTTGCGCCGTGAGTACGGGCAACTTCGCAATAAGCAAAGAGCCTCTTATGCTTCTCTCATAATGGGGAAAGGTTTCGATGGCAGAGCCCTTTACGGCAAAGCGCCAATCAGTAAAAGTTCAAGCGACTTGTCGCCGGATCGCTGGAAAGGCTTTTCGAGACAGTTAGTCAGAGCTTCCTACATGCCATCACCCGCACCAAACGGTCATTTCCTAAGAGAATTTGGTCAGTCGGACAGAGAAGTCATAGAAAACGCAAGTCGCGAAGCTTCCGTTCCCCAAGCTCTCAGCTTGCTGAATGGCTCCATTTATCAAGCCATCTTGAAACAACCTGCCGCACCATTCGCCGAAGACCTTTCTCGAGTTGATGCGATAAAGGATAAAGTAGACATTTTATTCCTTTCCATTCTTAACCGAAAACCAACTAAAGAGGAACTGGAGACCTGTCTCGATGAAATTGGAAGGGCAAAAGATGAAACCCCTGATTACTCTTTGAGAATTCCCGCCAATATTTCCCCGGAGAAAAAGAGAAAGCTTTTAAAGTATTATGCCCAAAGAGCTAAAAGTAAGAGATCATATGGCATGAATTCAGGAATTCGAGGACTCGCTTGGACCTTGCTCAACACCAGGCAGTTTTCATTCATTCAATAAAACCGATACTGCCAAGAACTCCATTCCGGAAAAACACCATGAAAAACATTCTGAACAAAGCAGACGAATTCTCCAGGCGCCGCTTCGTCACACAAGCCGCAAAAGCTTTTCTCGGTGTAAGCATTCTGCCTTGGGCAATGCCGAAGCAAGCCAAAGCAGCAGGCTTAGGGCTCAATCGCCCGCTAAACCACGCTCCAAAGGCACGCAATGTAATCTATCTCTACATGTCCGGAGGGATGACTCACATCGATACGTTCGACCCAAAACCCGGCACGGAAACGGGGGGACCTACAACCGCAATCAAGACCAATGCAGACGGAGTACAACTTGCCGAAAACCTTCCACTACTGGCTAATCACGCTGACAAGGTCGCGGTAGTGCGGGGCATGACGTCGACAAAGGGGGCGCATCAACAAGGCAATTATTTCATGCATACCAGTTATGCTCCCAGATCGACGATTCGTCACCCGAGCATGGGGGCTTGGATGACTCGGCTTGACGAACGTTCAAATCCCACTTTGCCCGGTGCAGTTGTCGTAAGCGGAGGCAGCCAGCATCCGCTCGCAGGATTTCTCCCATCCTCCCACCAACCTTTAGCCATTGGCAAACCCGACGAAGGACTCCGCAACAGCAGAATGCACTCAGGCGTCACCGAGGAAGAATTCAAGAAACGCCTTTCTCTTGCCGATCAGTTCGACAAAGGATTCCGAGAAAAATACAATTTGAAGAAGGTGAGAGCTTATTCGGACATGTACGCAGATGCGGTGCGCCTCATGAAAAGCGGTGACCTCGAGGCTTTCGATATAGATAAGGAGTCTGAAGAAACCCGACAGGCTTATGGCGAAGAAACATTCGGTCAAGGCGTACTGCTCGCCAGGCGTTTGGTGGAAAGGCACGTTCGTTTCGTGGAGGTACAACTAGGAGGTTGGGACACCCATCAACTCAACTTCGATAAAGCGCCCGAGCGTTGCGCCATCCTCGACCAAGCGCTTGCTGCTCTACTGGGTGACCTGGACAAGCGAGGCATGCTGGACGAAACCCTAGTGGTGCTGGCAACTGAGTTTGGTCGTACGCCAAACATCAACGTCAACTTGGGTCGCGATCATTATCCGAAAGCATTCTCATCCATGCTTGCTGGCGGAGGTATTCGGGGAGGACAAGTCTGGGGTAAAACTGACCCCGAAGGTCGCGAAGTAGTGGATCAACGTGTCGAGATTCCCGATTTCAACGCCACCATTGCCTACGCTCTGGGGTTACCATTAGACGAGATTGTCTACTCCCCCACCCGCCGACCATTCACACTCGCAGACAAGGGCCAACCCCTCACTAGATTGCTGTAAGAAGAAGATACATTTCACATTCCCCCTCTCTTTCCTTGAACGGGAAAGAAATTGTCGATTTTTTATCCTCAACGCCCATGAAAATTCTCCTCACCGGAGCAACAGGAAAAGTAGGTTCACATTTTCTTAACTGTTTCCTGAAAGATGAAAAATTCTCCAAAGCCACAGTACGGGCACTATGTCATAACCGACTACTGGAAGAGACATCACGGCTGGAAATAATCCGTGGGAGCATTGCTGATCGCAATCTGGTCGCCGAAGCGATAACCGGGGTCACCCATGTCTTGCATCTCGCCACCTGCAAAGAGACTCCCGAAGAAGTAATGGACGTAACGGTGAAGGGATTGTTTTGGCTTCTGGAGGAATGCCGAATGAGCTCATCGTTCAAACAATTTATTTTGATCGGCGGAGATGCCGGCATGGGGCACTTCTTCTATCCCCATGCCGATCCCGTTACCGAAACGCAAAAACATTCGGCTTACCCTGGATGTTACGCTCTTTCAAAGGTACTGGAAGAGGTCATGTTGGAGCAGTACTACTCCCAGTACGATTTTAAGGGTTGTTGCCTTCGGGCCCCTTGGATCATGGAAAAAGACGACTTCAAGCATACGCTTTCCTTTGGCGACGACATCTTTGGAGGCCCTGTTTGGCGAAATCTCGTTGATACCGAAAAAGCGGACGGTTACGAGGCAACTCAAACTATCCCCGTAATGCTGGATCCAGAGGGAGAACCTGTTCAGCGTAACTTCGTTCATGTCGAGGATCTAGCATCCGCCATAATGCTTGCAATCGACAACCCAAAGGCCCACCAGCAACTTTTTAATGTCTGTATGGACGAGCCCGTACACTACCGCAAAGTAGCCGACTACCTGCAAGAAAGCCGTGGACTGCCCTCAGTGAATGTTCCTACGCCCTATCACAGCACTTGGCTCGATAACTCAAAAGCCAAGTTCCTTCTCGACTGGAAGCCAAAAATTGATTTGAAACTACTCATAGACAAAGCTTGGAATTATCAACGTTCTCCCGAAGATGTCCGTAAGATCTGGTATCCCGGTTGAACAACTCTTCTAGCCCCGTCGCTCACCATCAACCCAAACTACAATGAAGAAACTACTCGCGTTAGCCGCGTTTATCCTTCCCATCACAATGACCGAAGCCAAAACAAAGGCCGATATAGATCCCGAAAACACCTTGCTCATCGACCTCGATGACGGACAAGTCGTCATCGAGATGTATCCCGACACTGCACCCAAGCACGTTGCTCGTATAAAAGAACTGACAAAAGCTGGAAAGTACGACGGTGTCGCCTTCCATAGGGTGATAGATGGTTTTATGGCTCAGACCGGCGACGTTCAGCACGGCAACATAAAAAAACTAAACGAAAGTCGCGTGGGCACGGGAGGTTCCGATAAACCCGATATCCCCGCAGAGTTCAACAAACGCAAACATGGTAGAGGCGCCTGCTCAATGGCTAGATCCAGTGATCCGAATAGCGCCAACAGCCAATTTTTCATCTGTTTGGACAACGCCAACTTTCTGGATGGCCAATATACGGTATGGGGACAGGTCGTGGAAGGTATGGAATTCGTCGACAAGATCAAGAGAGGTGCCCCGGGCAGCGGTTCGGTCACAAAGCCCGATCATATGAAAAAGGTAAGCCTAGGCTCCGCAGAAAAATCCTCTAAGAAGGCTTCTTCGGGAAAAGGAAAAACCTCTAATAAAACAAAGGGGACCAAGAAAACTTCGACGAAGTAAACCGCTTTTCCGAATTAATTCCCGTCCGAGATTCAATACTCAAAATTTAATCTCACCACACCGATATCGAATGATTCCTTTGAATCCCTAATCCACCAGGATTTCGGAAATGGTGCATTCGGAACTCGGTTAGGAAAAAGTCGTCTTGCGGAAGATCTGCTTGACCTCCTAAATCCCGAACGAAACACTTTGGGAAGATCGAATTCATGAATGCTTGTAAAACCACAGTTTGCTTAATTTTGCTCGTTGCTGCGGTGATCACGGAAGCTTGTCAGGTCCCAGTATTTCGTTACGCGTTGGAGCGATGGCAACCCGATCATTACCAATTGGTTATTGTTCATGACGGCAACCTGACCGACGAGGAGCAAGCAAACCTCACCTATTTGGAGGAAAACCGAGTCGGACCGAACGGGCCCATGATAAACCTTCATTTCGAAGCTCTCGATCTATCGAAAGAGGAAAAGCAATTTGCTCGATGGAAAAAACTTCATAGCGACCAAAATTCTTCGGTCTCCATTCACCTTTTTTTTCCATTCGAAGCCTTCGAAATCGATACTGAACCCATCTGGAATGGGAGCTTCACCAGAAATCACATCGACCAAATTCTCGACTCTCCGATCCGGCGAGAATTGGTAAAACGAATTCTTTCCGGAGATTCGGCAGTCTGGCTTTTTCTCGAAAGCGGAAACTCGAAAGAAGACGAAGTACTTTTTGAAACACTCCAAAAATACGTAAAGATTGCTAAAGAAGAAATTTCGGTTCCCAAAGGGGTGATTCAGAAAAGCGCTCTTGACGACCCAAGCCTTCTCCTCAGTCCCGGCGACGAAGAAAATATTCTCGAATCCTCCGTCCCCCTCAAGATCGCCTTTTCAATCTTGCGCCTCTCTCGCAAGGATCCTCAGGAAGCCATATTGAGGTCTATGCTTTTGCGCTTGGAGGACGACCTGCTCGATAAAGAAATGGAGGACAAACCGATGCTTTTCCCGGCATTTGGCAAAGGTCGCGTCCTTCCCCCACTTATTGGTGCCGGGATAAGCGAGGAAAACGCTCTGGCCGACTGCGGGTACCTTTGCGGCGCATGCTCTTGCCAAGTTAAGAATCAAAATCCCGGTATGGACATACTGGTAAAAGCCGATTGGTGGACTGCCCTTGAAGGAAGTTCCGTAATCGCAGAGAAGGAACTGCCTCCGCTGACGGGAGTCGAAGATCTCATTGCAGCCAACGAGCCCGCAAAAGATGATGCCGAAGCAAACAGCACCAACCTCGATGCAAACACGTCTTCTTCGGAGATCCTGAAGCAAAAGACGACAAAGGACGAGCCTCCGGTATCCAACGGTCTAATCATTGGCGTGGTATTGATCTCGAGCACCTTACTGGTTGGCACTTTTGTACTGAACAAAAATCGAGATCAGTGAATCTTCGGCGACTTATCGGGCGGGAAATTTTGCACCGCAAGCTAAGCTTCGGACTCGCCGTGGCAACGATCGCCACGAGTGTCGCCGGACTTGTAGCAGTGGTCGCTTTACTTGGCGCACACGACTTGCGAACTTCGGAAATGCTGATGAGGATGAATATAGAAACCTCCGCCATGGAGGAAAAGTTCACCAAGGAGATGAAAGTTTATGAAGACAGCGTACGCAAAACGATGAAAGGGCTGGGTTTCAACATCTTCATCTTTCCAGAAGGACAGGAACTTGGAGAAGTTTAC
>PCBO01000116.1 GCA_002730975.1 Opitutia bacterium | reverse complement strand
GCCTGTGACGTCGACACCCGAAAAGCCCAACGCTTCGCTGACTCACGAAACAAAGGGAAGGCAAAAGCGTACCAAGACTTTAGACGCCTTCTTGAACGCGACGACATCGACGTTGTTGCCATCGCAACTCCACCCCACTGGCACGCAAGCATTTCAATCGCGGCGGCAGAAGCAGGAAAAGACGTGCTCTGCGAAAAACCAATGACCCGCTTCATCGCCGAGGGTCGAGCCGTCGTGAACACCTTTGAACGCTATGGCCGGGTGTTTCAGATCGGCACGTTCGGACGTTTCGGGAGAAGTCGCGACCGAGGTTCCATAGACAAGCACAAGATTATGGCGAGCGGCCTTCTAAAGAATTGTGAAGCGGTGCGTATGAAAAGAGGTGGTCTCAAGATTAGACAATGGAGCGGTCGACCGGGCATTCCGCCCCAAACGATTCCGGACGAACTCGACTGGGATCTCTATTGCGGTCCTTCACCATGGAAACCGTACGAAGGCCGGCGCACAGGAGGCACCCACCGCGGATACTGGGATTACGAAGGTGGAGGAATGTGCGACATGGGGCAACATCACTTCGACCCCGAGCAGTGGACTTACGCAAAGGACTACACCAGTGCCGTAGAAATTACACCCTTCGCTCCGCCCTCGCACCCCGAAGTTACGGGTATGTGGGCATGGGTGGAACTGAAATACGCCGATGGTTTCCGCTTCGTCATGGAAAGCACCGAATGGGGTCCAAAATACGACCAAGCGCCGATCCGCGACGTCAGCATGAACGACCTATCACCTGAGGATCAGGAAAAAATCAAGGCCATGCCGGATCCAGAGCCTTTGCTTTCCTTCGGGGAAGCCGTGAAGCAACGAAAGAAGGCCGGCGGGCATGCCGAAGCAGCCCATCGCGCCGCCTGCATCCTGCACTTGGCGAACTTGGCCATCAGGCTTGGTCGCAAGCTGAACTACGACCCCGAAAAGGAACTATTCGTCAACGACGAAGAAGCGAACCGGTTCCTTCACCCCCCGATGAGTGCCCCTTGGCGCCTGTAAGCCCCAACATCAAATTAAAGGAGACGTTATCAAATGAGCGCCAAAGACATTATCCAAGCCTTTCCTACACCTGCAAGCGGAGGCATACTTAGCACCATCGACAAGGAAGCCTGCGAAAAGGCCGTCGGCCAAATTCTGGACGGCGGTGAAAAAACACTTCACGAGCTCGCCGACCTGCTCGTAGAACCCGGCAAGGGAAACGACGTACAGGCCCGCCACGCCCTCCACGCCACCGCCATCCGAGTCGGCGGACCAAACAAGGCAAAGCAACGAAAAGCCTTCGCCAAGGCCCTCGCCGGCACCCTAGCCGACGATCGGCCCAAGGCGGTCAAGGGCTTCATCCTGCGCCAACTACAGATATGCGCCGGAAACGAGCAAGCTGCCGCCATCGCCTCCTTCCTGACCGATGAAGACGAACACCTCTATGAATACTCCGCCCAAGCATTGGAAGCGATCGGCCCCAGCACCACCGATCATTTCCGCAAGGCCTATCCGAAGGCCAAGGGAGCCCCTCGTCTGACCGTCTTGCAGGGGCTTGGTTTTCTGCGTGACGAAAAATCCGTCAAGGTATTCCGTTCGGCGTCCAAGGAGAAAGACTTGGAAATCCGATTGGCCGGCCTCTGGGGCTTGATGCGGATAGCTTCGACGGAAGACATGCAGTTCTTGCTGGACACGGCGGCAAAGGAAGAAGGCTGGGGTCGAATCAAGGCAACCGGCTACTGCCTCCAGTTAGCCGAGGCACTGGCCGCGGCGGGCAAGAAAAAGGAAGCTGCCAAGCTTTACCAAAACTTGAAGAAAAGCCGTACTTCCAACAACGAATCCCATGTCCGACTGGCCTGTGACAAAGGCTTGGCTAAATTGAAATAATTCCGGCGATCAAACAAAACCCCATGAAAACCTTACTTTCCACCATCGCGGTAACCCTCTCGATCATTATCTTTACAACCTCGCCGACCTTCGCCAAGAAGGACAAGGGATTTGTCAGCCTGTTCAACGGCAAGAATCTAAAGGGCTGGAAGACGCCATCGGGCGAGCATGCATGGAAGGTGATCGACGGGGTAATCGACTATGAAGCCAAAGGAGGCAACCTGACTACTGAAAAAAACTTCGAGAGCTACGTTTTGCGCATCGACTGGCGCTTCAAGCGAACCGCAGGCTCGGCCTACAACGCCAAACTATTCGACGCGGATGGCAACGTGATAGGAAACAAACCGGTCAAGAACGCAGATTCCGGAATCTTTGTGCGAGGCTCGGGAAAGTCGCAAGTCAACCTGTGGTGCTGGCCTTGCGGATCGGGTCAACTATGGAGCTTTCACGGAAGCAAGGACCCTGCCATCAGGAAGGGAGCCCTCCCCAAGATAAACGCTGACAAACCTGTCGGAGAATGGAACGAAATGCAAATCACCATGAAGGGAGAGACCGTAACCGTCGTCCTAAACGACAAGACCGTGCTCGATCAATCCAAGATGCCGGGAGTGGGAACTAAGGGTCCTATCGTGTTGCAGCACCATGGTGGTTACAACGAAAAGAACAAGACATGGAGTTCCGCTTCGGCACTCATCCAATTCCGTGACATCAAAATAAAGGAACTTTGAAAAACAACGGTTCTCGTTTACAAAACAAAACGATATTTGTTTTCCGTCCATGAATACACCTCCCACACTTTCTGCCTTCTCAGTGCTTCTGCTAACTGCGAGCCTTTGTGCAAAACCTGCATATTGGAACCAATTTCGTGGCCCAAACGGAGATGGAGACGCAGGTGACGCCAGTTTGCCTCTGGTATTCAATGAAGGTCATCAAAACATAACTTGGAAAACGCCGGTAACGGGGAAGGCATGGTCTTCGCCAGTTGTCCGAGACGGGATGGTCTGGATGACGAATGCATTGCTTGACGGCAAGAAGATGTGGGCCGTTTGTCTAGATTTTGAAACGGGCAAAATGCTTCACGAAACTCTGGTTTTCGAAAATGAAAAACCACAATTCTGTCACCCGATGAACAGCTATGCCACATCCACTCCTGTCATTGAGGGCGGGCGCGTATTCGTTCACTTCGGTACGCACGGAACCGCGGCACTCGATGCCAAAACGGGAAAGAAACTTTGGCAGAGAAGGGATTTCAAATGCAATCACCACAGAGGTGCCGCCGCCTCACCCATCCCATTCGAGAAATCTCTCATCATTCACTTCGACGGGTTCGACCTTCAATATGTTGTCAGTCTCAGCCAAGATACGGGCGAAACGCTTTGGCGAAAAGGTCGTGCCTTCGACTTTAGAACCAACAACGGCGACAATAAAAAGGCTTACTGCACGCCAACGGTTATAAATCACAATAATCGCCTGGAGCTAATCAGTCCGGCAGCCGCTGCCACGGAATCGAGAAACCCACGCACGGGCGAACTCTTTTGGACAGCGAGGACTGGGGGAATGAACAGTTCATCGCGCCCCATCTACCGGAACGGCCTCGTATACGTATTCAGTGGCATGGGCTCCATGTCCGCCATCAAGCCGGGTGGAACGGGAGACATAGACAAGACCCACATGGCATGGACGCGACGCAAGGTCGTCGCAAAAAAATCGTCGCCATTGCTTCTCGACGGCCTCCTGTACATGTCCTCCGACGAAGGCGTTGCATCCTGTTCGAACCCGCAAACAGGTGAAATAATATGGGCGGAACGTTTAGGCGGAAAGGGTCAATACGCCGCCTCGCCCATCCATGCAAACGGTCATATCTACTTTTCTTCCAGTGAAGGACATTTTCCCGTTCTAAAAGCTGGCCGGAAATTCGAAATAATAGCACGCAACAAACTTGATGCGGGTTCCTTGGCCTCTCCAGCGGTGATTGGAGATTCACTAGTTATTCGCACCAAGACTCACGTCTACCGTTTCCAGCAAAACTGACTACAGACTGTAAAGAAATATCTGATTCCAGTCCAATGATAAAAAATCTTTTTCTGACTACCTTCCTCACTTGGGCTTTTCCTATCTTTGGGAGTCACGAATACAAAGCAGTCGAAAATTGGGTGAAGTTACCCGAAGGTCGAGTTCAACTCGGTAACATGCACGGGGACGTCGCCGTTAGTTCGGTTGGCGAGGTCTACGTCAGCGTACAAGATTCAAAGACCGCGATCCAAGTCTATGGTTCAGATGGCCAGTGGATCCGAAACGTAAAAGGCGCCCCAAGCGACTTCCATGGCTTTGTCATTCGCAAGCACAAGGATGGTGAGTTCATTTATGGTCCGCGTCTCGGCGGGGAGGAAATCCTCAAGCTCTCCCTCGAAGGCAAAGAGATCCTCCGCATTCCCGCGTCCGCTATACCGAACAAGTTCAAGAATCGCAACCGAGTACGCCTAACTGCTATGGACGTGGCTCCAAACGGCGATCTTTTCGTGGTGGACGGCTACTCCTCCGATTATGTTCATCACTTTGACAAGTCGGGCAAATACATCAATTCCTTCGGAGGCAGAGGAGCACCATTCAAGTTTCGCACACTCCACAAGATCGCAGTGGATACACGCTTTTCCCCACCCCGAATAATAGGAACAGATCGGGCAAACGGCAGAGTTGTACACATGTCCACAGACGGCAAGTTCATCGGCGAAGTAGCAACGGGGTTATTGATGCCCGCCTGCGTCGCCATACACGGGGATTTAGCCGCCATCGGCGAAATCAAGGGGCGTGTAACCCTGCTCGACAAGCACGGCAATGTGGCGAATCAATTGGGCTACAATGATCGCCCTAACGAGGTAGCTACCAACCGTACACCAAAATCTGTTTGGAGAACAGGTATAGTAACGGCTCCCCACGGTGTCGCCTTCAATGCCAAAGGCGACTTGTTTGTAGCCGAATACAGCGTAACTGGACGCATACACCGAATGAACAAAAAGTGAGATGCTCACGAATAAGAGTACGACAATAAAATTTAAAAGCTAAAAAAACACATGAACAAAAAAAATCTACTTATCAATCTGGTTATTTTCATTGGACTCTCCGTTGGTCTCTTGGCGGAACATAAATTCAAACCCATCCTCAAAGAAAAAGACTTAACTGGATGGAAAGTTCCAAGCGGCAACGACAAAGCAGGTTGGTACAAGATGATAGATGGTGTGCTTGAAATTCGAAGTGGCCCAAAGAAAAAAGGTTCGGTTCTCTGGACCAAAAAGCAGTTTCGGAATTTCGTGGTCGAGTTTGATTTTCGCTTCGGGGAGGGCACGGTGGATTCGGGCGTCCATGTTCGCAATAGTGACCAAATACAAATAGGTATCTCGGGCTCCCTCAAGCGTGACATGACCTGCTCGCCATATATTCCCGGAAAGGGCTATCCGGTAGAAGCAAAGAACATCAAAAAACTTCTTAAGCCAAAGGATTGGAATACTATACGGATACGAGCCATTGGAAAGAAGTACACCGTCTGGTTGCAAGGTGAAGAAG
Organism: Opitutia bacterium; assembly: GCA_002730975.1. Taxonomy (GTDB): domain Bacteria; phylum Verrucomicrobiota; class Verrucomicrobiia; order Opitutales; family Seribacteraceae. The sequence continues at coordinate 17,513 of PCBO01000116.1, read as the reverse complement.
TCATGAATTACGAGTCCTCCTCCGCGATCGTTGAAGGCCCCATTGGTATCCAACTGCACGGCAATCGAAACATGGGGATCGATTACCGCAACATGAAGGTCGCCGAGCTACCTTGAACGACTCCCGTTACACTCCGGCAGTATGACATGGATTCGGGCTGACCGGATAATGAAAGACGACATAGTTGATAAGTGATGAACTTCGCTTCTTAACCCGTCACCTTTTATGGCCAAGCTTTCCACCGTCGCCAAACTCCTGCGAGACCTCGTAGCCCTGCCAAGCATAAATCCGGCTTTTCTGCCCAACGAGCCCGAGCTGACGGGAGAGGAAAGAGTCGCTTCATATTTAATCGACCATGCCCGAAAGCAAGGTCTTGAGATTTCTCGGCAAAACGTTCTGCCCGAGCGCAAGAACCTTTTCGTGCGACTAAAACCTAGTCGCAAGGTAAAGCGTCGTATCATACTCGCACCACACCTCGACGTAGTACCCGCCGAAGACAAGCAGTTCACTCCTAATGTCAAAAACGGCCGCCTACATGGACGCGGTGCCTGCGATACGAAGGGGTCCGTCGCAGCCTTCTTTCATGCCCTACTTGAACTGACCAAAGATAAGAATCGACCGGCGGAAACTGAAATTCTGTTCGTGGGCCTAGTCGACGAAGAGTATGGGCAAACAGGTTCTCGTATCTTTGGGGAACGAGGACCTAAGGCCGATCTGGCGATTGCGGGCGAACCAACCCAACTGCAGGTCGTGACGGCCCACAAGGGAAACCTCTGGCTACGATTCGAGACTCGGGGGAAAGCCGCCCATGGAGCCACACCTCACCTAGGCAAGAGCGCCATCCATGAAATGGCTCGCATCACCGAAACACTTCTCACCGAGTACGCAGATCAACTCAAGAAGCGAAAGCACTCCCTGTTAGGGCATCCGAGCATAAACATAGGAACAATACAAGGGGGTAGCCAAACTAACGTCGTACCAGAACGTTGCAGTATAGAGATCGACCGACGAACCTTGCCCGGTGAGACCGAAAAATCCGTCTACGAGGAAATCAATCGCATTCTGGCCAAGCGAAAGCAAAAAGTAGTGAACGCCAGGGAATCCCGAGGCGTACCCTGCCCGCCACTAGAAACTGATCCGGAACTACCTGTCGTTCGGCAATTCCTGAAAGCCGCCAAACGCCGTAAATCCAAAGGTGTCGATTACTTCACAGACGCCTCCCCCATAGCCATGGGCGGAACTCCCGCCATCGTATTCGGTCCCGGAGACATAGCCCAAGCCCACTCATCCGACGAATGGATTGACCTTAAGCAACTCGAACAAGCAACCAGCATCATCCTCCGTTTCCTAAAAGAACAACCATAGCCTACAAAGAAGAGATCAGGTGCAGTTCAATTGCTTGCCAAAGTACTTGCGCCAACTGGTAAAGACGTCTTAAGCTGGGATTCAATAAATCCTTAGGAAATTTGCTCAAGAATCATATTAAGCCCATGCCTCCGGTTCATAACAACCGTCGAGGCTTCGCTCTTGTACTCGCCTTGGCTCTCATGAGCCTTGTTTTCTTATTGGTGGTCACTCTAATCACCTACGTCGGCGCGGAGTTGAGATTAACGGAGTTACGCAAACAAAAGGTTTTGGCTGCAGGCAATGCACGTATGGGCCTCATGGTGGCGATTGGAGAACTACAAAAGCACGCCGGTCTTGATACACGGTTGACTGGGACTGCGAGTTTACTTGATTACGATCCCAATACGCCGGAACTGGAAAACGTAGCAAATCCTTACTGGACCGGTATTTGGAAGAGACAGTCAGCGCCTCCTCTTTCACCCAAGAACTTGGAAAGCAGTTCCATCGCTCCAAAAGTAGACAAGAACGGGGGGCTTATAGGACCTCCTCCCGACGTCATGTACGACTCGGAATTCGATGATCACCCAGCAAACGAAGTGGCGTGGTTGGTGAGTGGAAACGAAGGCAAAGAATTCCATGGTAAAATGCAGTATAAATGGCTTCACGACGTTGACGAAACCGACGACCAATACCACAGTCGGATTCGGGAAGACAAAGACAGCGACGGAAGACCGGACTACTTCCACCCCGTTTTCGACGATGTGCCCGACCCTGACTCAAGTGGGTCGAAAAGCGTTTGGTTAGTGAACGATTCGGTACTCGATCCCGAAAACATAGATCCAGTCTTGTACGGCAAGGTCAAGGTAATGAAGACGGATATGACGCTTGACGACTCTCAGTTGATCGTCCCATCGAATTCTTCTCCAACCAGTTCTCTACCGACCTCTTCGAAAAAGAATCAAAAGGCTGCCGGGGCATATGCCTATTGGGTTGGGGACGAAGGGGTGAAAACGAAAGCAAACATAGTGAACCCAAATAAAGATGCAGATATTTCATCAAATTACGGGGCAGCGGAAAGCAACCTGATTGTCTCGCCCGAACCAAATTTAAAGGATGGTCACGACTTAGTCGTCGCCCCCGCCTATGACGGAAAACGCAGGAAAGCAATCAACATTAAGGATATTGAGAACCTCTCACCAACATACGCCCGCCAAGGGCAATTCACCGGTTCCGACGACGAGCAACTCAAGTATAGATTTCACACTCTAACCACACATTCCGCAGGTATACTGTCGAACGTATCCCATGGTGGCTTAAAACGAGACCTAACGAGTTATTTCGGAAAACCCGATGACGAATGGACTTTGAAAGTCAATCCCGATGGAACAAAAATTAAAGGCGTCGGAAAAATGAACGAGCTTCCACTTTACCACGAAAAAGTTCACTACCTCAAGGAATTCGCGGCAGGGACTGACAAAGCAAATTTCTGGCGCTATGGGACTGACGCTCCTATTGATTCAAAAAACGGCTTCATGTTTGGCCCGATGTGGAACGTATTGAGAGATTACTATAAATTGTACGAGCATTTCTCCGGCAATGATCCTTACCTCATGTCAGTTCCACCTGAAGCCCCCGATCGCTTTCCACAACGCGTAGGGGATCATTTCGTGACCTTTGACTCACGACCCACGAACAAAGGCGGGACAAGTGGAAATAGCATGCAACCTTATTTAAGGCATCGTGCTCAGTTTTCAAATTACAGCCCGAACTCCTACAATATGACACATCAACGAGAGGAACCATCCAACCACCCTATCGGTCCGGTTCTCGTCGAGCTTCAACATAGGCAAATCGTTTACACTTCCCAGTCTGGAGGGGGGCAAGTTCTACGATTGGCGATCATGCCTACGTTTGCCCTCTGGAATCCATACAACGTGAAGCTTTCAGCGGCGCGATACCAAATGGAATACAAAGTCAAAGGTTGTACCGTCGCCGCCTACAACACAAAGGAACGAGAAATTTTTTACAAATGGAGTATTCACAGCCAACGCAATGCCCCTCGCCATCCCGACCCAAGGTTCGTCAATCACATCTTCCGCAATCGAGAAATAGACAAAAACGGAAACCATTATGGTTTCTGGGGATTGGACCGATATAACTGGGGAGATCCAAACACGGGCGAGCCGTACATGGACATCAACCTAAACAATCGTTACGACCCGGGCGAACCCTTCAACGACAAGAACGGAAACGGTAACCACGATGGCGGGGGTGGAGGCAATGATGAATGGTGGACCGTTCAAAATCGCTTATGGCATGCCGATATGAGTAAAAAATATGGCAACGGAGCCGACCTCGACGGAGACGACTGGTTGGCAGTCGGCGGCGGACTTCAACCTGGCTTAAAAGCAGCTTCAGACAATTTCTTGAATTTCAGAAAACGCAATGAGGCAAAAACTTTTCCAACCTTCATGCCATACGTCGACAACAGAAATGGCGTTCAGCACTTCCAACCTTACAGGTCCGACCCTACCAAGGGAGGGAGGACCAATCCTAATCTTCCTCTCAAGCTGTTAACTGAACTCATATCTTTCGAACCCGGCCAAAAATTATTGTTTTGCGTAGAACCAGGACCAAAGCCCTATCTAGCGGGAAGTACCATCAACATGGTAAACCATCACGGCAGTTCTTCTCTTCATCACACCTACTTCGAAGGAGACGCTACTCGATTCAGCATTCCGGGGAACGATCCCATAACCCTTCGTCATATCCTACATGGCTCTTCAGGTTTCAACCGCGGATCAATTGAAAAATCGCATAACGCGTTAATAAGCCAACCAACGATTCTAGCTAAGGGCACAGTACTTTACTTGATGGACGGTAGCGTGAGAAGGCCATTGCAGAAGGTAAACAAAGAATTCGGATCACACCTCCGAATATGGCGTGAAGACTACCGAAGAGCCAATGATCTCACAAAAAGTAAACTTGGGCAAAGAATACTGAGCGGAGAGGGTTTGGGGTTTAGAATTCGGCGTAGACTGTCCACTACGTCACAGAGAATTGTTTTCCACGAATTTAATCCAAGGGCCCTGATAGACAGTTACCAAGATGGTTCGGGAGACCTGTGGCAAGTGAACAGTTTTGCAAAACGAGGCAACCGGCGAAAACCATTCAGGAATGGTCGACAACACATCGAGTTCTACTCGCGCTACAAGTTCGACGGGAATTCAACTCAGAAATGGTCGATGCAACAGTCAGGTAAATTCGACAACGTATCTAAGTGGAACATAGGGCCAACAACAGGCAACAAGTTCACCATCGACATACCCACTCCGGATGCAGGGCGTTACTACGGTCACTTAGGCCATTCGCACAATTTGTCATCACCGGCTAATCTTCCTACTACTCCCCGTTTAGCTCTTTTCGACGTCCCTCGACAGCCGATGCTTTCCATCGCCCAGTTTCAACACGCAAACCTCAGTTGGTACTCTCACTCACCCGCATACGTCGTCGGAAATTCCTACGCGACGGGCCAAGTAGCCAGATATAAAAAATGGGGCCGAGTATCTAGAATCATATGGCAACCGGAAGCTCCGGAATCTCCTAAAAATTACATGGATACAGCCAAACCCGCAGAGGGATCCCAATTTAACCATGTTCAAGGAGATCGATCCGGGTGGTGGTGGGACACAAGAAATTACGATGATGGGATGGGAGTTCTTCGTGATACAAACTCGGAAGTTGAGCATCAAAACATAACCATAGATCAAAGTCTATACGCCAATGAGACCCTATTTGACGGATACTACTTTTCATCCGTTCCCACCGTTGAGGTCGACAGTTCATTTTCCCAAAGAGAAATTAATGACAACACTCCTCTTCGAAACGGTCGCCTGCTCTATTTTCGAGATCAAGGAGAACCACCTGAAATAAGCAAATTACGTGACCCCGAAACGGCAAATTCGAACCTGCTTGTAAACGGCATGTTCAACATCAATTCGACCTCTGTAACGGCATGGATGGCCCAGCTCGCAAGCCTCTCCGGTAAAACTGCTAAAATGCTCGACGTCCAAGATCAGCACCTGCTTTCCGGATCCGTGGCAAGCAGCCAAACCATAAATTTTTCAACGGGAAAGTTTCCTTTCCTTCGACATACAGCCCCCTTTGGTGAGGCGATTCCTCCTGCATCACAAGGCGCCAACCCAAACGATGACTATTGGACGGGCTACGTCGCTCTGAACAAAGATCAACTCCGCTTGCTAGCCGAAAAGATGGTCTCCGAAGTAAAAACCCGAGGCCCTTTTCTCTCTTTGGCGGATTTTATTAATCGAAGAATAACAAAATCCCCTGAGGTACCGGGAAAGTCAGGTCATCATTACGACCTAAGATCTCTCAAGGCAAATATTTGGCCTGCTGAAACTCCGGAGACCGAGACGGGATTCAGAGGTACTATTCAATCGGCAATTGCAAATGCCGGCTTCAATAATGCGCCAATCACAGAAACAATAACTCGAGCCATAAATCACGACAATATGGGAGGCAAAACTAATTTCAGCTTTCCGAGAAGCGTTTTTGGAGAACAAGTCTCCAATAGGAACGAACTAATTGGCAACCCTTACTGGGGACGAGGCATTTGGATGTTCGAAAACAATAAAAAGTACTGGGATCATCGATCCTTTGATGGTCTCGGAGCTGATCGTGACATAAGAAAACTTAGAACTGTATACAAAGATGCATATGACTTTGGCGAAGCTCCCGACAATTTGCAAGCGATCGAGAATTCCACAACTGCCGCAATGATGCCAGGTTGGCTGACTCAAGGGGACGTATTGACACCTCTAGCGCCTGTAATCTCTCCAAGATCAGACACCTTTCTAATTCGCACCTATGGCGAACCCGATGAACAAACGGGAATTAAACGATATTGTGAAGCAGTAGTGCAACGAATTCCAAACTATGTAATCAACGAGAAAGACGCTTCTTTCGAGCAGCGTTCGTCCGCCCCGACCGCAGGAGATCCTGCCCACCATCGCCCCACCGAACCTTTTGACGATTGGAATGGCGACGGCAAATGGACGGATGGAGAACCTTGGCTGGACTTGAATCAAAACTCACCCAACACATCCAAACTCGGCCGAGCTCAGGGCAATGAGGAAGAGGAGCCGGATCTGCCTGGTTGGAATACCGATCGAGAAATCTTGAATTTGACCAATCGCAAGTTCGGTCGCAAATTCCGCATCATAAAATTCAGATGGTTGACGGAAGAAGAGGTCTGACCCACTTAAATATCCCGAGTGTCCAAGCCGGAAGGAAGCAATGACTGATTCACTAACTAAGATCGGTGCGTTTTTAATTCTTTTATTTGGAATCCACCATCCCTTCATATTCGGGCAGTTAAATCCATCGACGTCTGATACAACGGGTGTTGATGCACCGATCGTTGAAGTTAAAGACGAAGAGTTTTTGGAACCGCAAATCACCTTCTCCGTAGTCGGATGGGGTAACGCAGACTTGAAGGATCTATTATACTTTCCTCTCGGAAACGGAGAGGACGAAAACGCCTCGTGGGAGCCTCTTGTAATTGCCCCTGATCAAATATCATCGCCCTATGCCTTTTATGGTCGTAAAGATGCTCCCAAAATTTTTGAGATCTACCACCAAGCCCAGACCTATGAGGATAGTGAAGGCGAAATAGTCGACGTTAAGGAAAGTACCAGGAAACTCGTGGGTACAGCTACCTTTCCGGAAAACACGAAAGAAGTACTGCTGTTAATTACTTCTAGCGGAGATGCCATCCAAAGCTACCCCATGCCATTCGACAAGAAAACAAACCCTCCGGGAAGCTACGCTTTCATTTCGAGAAGTAAAAAAAATTATGGCATTCGATTTGGAACAGCGAGTTTTAATCTCGGTTCAGGGAAAAGTCACCTAGCATTCGGTAAGGCAGACAAAAACGGAGACATGTTTTTACAAGTTTATGACGTCTCCGACAGGAACAACCCAAGGCAAAGAGCAACGAAACTTTTCTTCGACATCCCCACAGCCAGAGGCATGGTATGGATTTCCGATAGCAACGGTATTCCGTCGATTCATAAAATCATGGATTTCGCAGAAGATGAGGATGCCCTTCCAATAGGTATTCAAAAGGTACCAAAGAAGATCGACAAGCCTCCCGCCGTATCTATCGAACGGCCATCCATCTCTCCCGAGATCACCACTCCTCAACCATCGAGCAACTAACTTTCTCTCGATAAATTCATGTCTCCCGTAATTTTATTGTTAATCGGGATCGGTGTAGTCCTTGGTGCAATTCTTTGGTTGAGGTTGCATGCCTTTCTCGCCCTTACCTTGGCTGCCTTTGTAGTGGGCTTTTTGACGCCTCGCGAAAACCTCCTGCACCATTGGGAAGTTGAAAAAAAGGAGTCAAGTGAAGTCGCCGGCAAAATGGCTGATCAATCCGTTGGAAAAAGAATAGCCGAAGGATTCGGACGAACCTGCGCCAAGGTTGGGCTCATCATCGCCATGGCCGCCATAATCGGGACTTGCCTTCTGGAAAGCGGTGCTGCCGACCGCATCGTTCGTTCGGCACTTAAAATGTGTGGAGAGAAACGCGCTCCTTATGCCCTTTCTGGAAGCAGCTTCATCTTGGGGATACCCGTCTTCTTCGACACCGTATTTTACCTCATGATACCCTTGGCGAAAGCTTTGGCTTCCCGCACAGGGAAGAACTACTTGTTGTACGTCTTGGCCATCATCGCGGGAGGATCGATGACGCATTCTCTAGTCCCACCTACTCCGGGACCATTGCTGGTCGCCGGTGAACTGGGGGTGGACTTAGGACAGATGATTATAGGTGGATTGACGGTCGGCATCTTCGGCATGATGGGCGGATTCGTCTATGCGCGTTGGGCGAACAATCGATGGCCCATGGACGTGCGAGGGAGCGAGGATTTGTCGACCGAGGACCTCAAGACCATGGCTAATCGCACCGATGAGGAACTGCCCAACCTTTGGCTTTCCCTCGCTCCTACCCTCGTCCCCGTGATTCTGATCGCGGGCTACTCCTTGATGAAACAAGTCTTTGGAGACGAACCAACCGAAGGACAACAGGTACTGCTTTCCGTTTTGGCCGCCCTGGGCGACAAGAACCTTGCACTGACACTTGGAGCCGGGATGGCCCTGTGGTTGCTTACGAAGTCCGGGGCGAAGAGGGGTAAGGAATTGGTGAATGCCATTCGCAAGTCTCTAGGCAGCGCCGGGTCCATAATACTCATAACCGGAATGGGGGGAGCTTTTGGAGGCATACTCCAGCAGACAGGCATTGGTTCGGAGGTAAGCGCCTGGGTTGATGGTTCCGGGATGGGGCTAACGGGAATACTGCTGATAGCGTTTTTCGTGACCGTGGTGATTCGCATTGCTCAAGGCTCGGCCACTGTCGCCATGATTACCGCAGTGGGTATCGTGGGAGGCATCATAGAGCCGAACGGTGAATATTGGATTGGCTACGTGGCGCTTGCCATCGGATGCGGAGCAAAACCTTTTCCATGGATGAACGACAGTGGTTTTTGGGTAGTTGGTCGCCTCGCCGGCTTCACAGAAGGGGAAACGCTTAAAACCTTCTCTTGTATCATAAGCCTACTTGGAATCATCGGCATTGCCGTAACTCTCCTTTTGGCAAATCTTTGGCCCCACTTCATCTTCTAGAGACTGGACTGGAGAAAAGTTCAAGTCGGTTTGGAGAATTTCGATTGGCCATTTAAATTAACGCTAAAGTCCAGTTTCATAAAGAGTACCAATGATTAAATAATCGTCGATGCGCATAACAGATCTAAGAATTCATTCCATCGCCATGGCCGATCCTCCGCTTAGGAGTTCATACGGTCTGCACCAACCCTACGCGCTCCGCAACGTCATTGAACTGGAGAGCGAGGACGGTATCATCGGCATCGCCGAAACATACGGGGGCGAAGAACCGGCAACGGCTCTGGAAAATCTTAGAGACCGTGTAGTGCAAGCAAACCCTTGGAGTTTATTAGGAGATCTGATTCCATTAATCGAAGGTGGAGCTTCAGGCATGGAAAGATCTCAAACTCACCATGTTCCCGGTGAAAACCCTCTGGACGCCGATGCAAGAAGCTATGCTGCGATAGAGACTGCCTGCCTAGACCTAATAGGGAAGACATTGGAGGTCCCTGTTTGCGACCTGATAGGTGGTCGGGTGCGCGATGCAGTTTCATTTTCCGCTTACCCTTTCTACAAACACGGCGGTGGCGGAGGCGAAGGTGAAGATCGCAGAGACGACGAGTACGGTGAAGCCCTTACCCCCGAGCAGTTGGTTGGACAGGTCAAACAAATGGTAGATCGTTACGGTTTCAAGGACATCAAGTTCAAGGCGGGTGTAGTAGATCCTGAAATTGAGATAGAGACCATAAAACAACTTCGTTTGGAGCTAGGTCCCGACGTTCCACTTCGCATCGACCCTAATTGCGCATGGTCGATCGACACATCGGTCAAGGTCGGTCTTGCCCTTGCCGATGAGCTATCAAACGGAGGTTATCTCGAAGACCCCACCGCAGGGCTTGACGGGATGGCCGAAGTTCGTAAACGATTGCTTTACGAGGGGGTAGACATACCTCTGGCCAGTAACGTTTCGGTCACCTCGTTCGGAGATCTGCCCGAGACAGTAAAGCAGGATGCCGTACAGATCATATTATGTGATCACCACTACTGGGGAGGTATGCGACAAGTTCAACATCTCGCAAAGACCTGCCAAACTTTTGGCATCGGTCTATCGATGCATTCCAACAGTCACCTCGGTATTTCACTATTAGCCATGAGCCACGTCGCGGCAGCCACTCACCACCTCTCCTACGCTTGCGATACTCATTACCCATGGCAATCGGAACAAGACGAAATCGTAGAAGGTGGGCGAATTACAATCAACAACGGAGAAGTGTTGATACCTGACAGCGGAGGACTTGGAACAAAACTGGACTACGATCAAATCGCCCGAGGGAAGGAATTGTATCGCTCAATTCCATATCGAAAACGCGACGACGAAGCGGAAATGCAAAAACACGTAGACCCCGACTGGAAGCGAATTTTGCCCCGTTGGTAATAGATTGAGCTCAAACGCAAAGAATTTTGCTTGTCCCTGACGCATGACAAGCTGCATAGATTTTAGAACTACTAAAACAAAATGTCCGACCGACCATTCAGTGAACTTTTACCCGAGGGAGTCATAGGCTTCCCCGTAACACCTTTTTATGCCGACTACGCTCTGAACCTTGAGGGATTCAAAAAGAATCTAGAAGTCATACTTCAAGAACCATTTACTACGTTCGTTGCCGCGGGTGGTACGGGCGAAATGTATTCTCTCGATCGCGAGGAATACGTCGCAGTCGTACAAGCCGCAGTAAACGTAACGGAGGGACGAATGCCGGTAATAGCAGGCGTCGGTTACGGATCACGCATTGCCGTGAGCATGGCCGCCGAGGCAGCCAAGGCTGGGGTCGCCGCATTGCTCATTCTGCCCCCCTACTATCCAAAACCCGAATTCGAAGGCCTTGTTGCTTACTGCAAGGCAATTGGCAACGCCACCGACCTTCCCATGCTTATCTATACCCGGGATTGGTTGAACCTATCCGCGACAGAAGCAGAAAACCTCGCCGACGAAGTGCCCACTCTCATGGGGTGGAAAGATGGGCAAGGCGAATTGCGAAATTTTCAACGTATAAGATCTCGACTCGGTGAACGCTTCACCTGGATTGGCGGCGTAGGCGACGACCATGTCAGCGGTTATTACGGGATCGGAGTTCGTCGCTACACTTCCAGTATTTCATCTGTGGCTCCGAAACTGTCCATCCTCCTTCATGAAGTTGCTTCCGCACGCGATGAAGGCACTCTCGCAGCAGTAACTGATAAACACGTCTTGCCTCTTTACAACCTACGCACTCGGTGCAAAGGATACGAAGTTTCGGCCATGAAAAGTCTATTGGAACTTAGGGGCTTTTCGGGCGGCCCCGTTCGCCCTCCTCTGATGGATATAAAAACCGAGGAGCACTCTGAACTAGAAGCCATTCTAGACGGATGGAAAGAATTTCTGTGACGGCTAAACGAGCATGCTTAAATTTTGCCCTCGTCTTTGCCTTTACGTCTTGCAGCGACAAAGCAGACCAAGGAACTAAAAAGTCCGATGGTGAGGCGGGAGAAAAAGGAGAAAGGGTCGAACTTGTTACGATCGAAGGAATACGTCGCCCGAAAGGCTTTATCGTGGAAAAACTCCACGACATACCAATGACCACTTTCGGTTCATTGATCAGCCTAACTTTCAACTCCAAGGGAGACCTTCTAGCTGGTTCGGAAAAGGGTCCTCTCAGTCGCATTCGCTTGAACGACGAAGGGAAGGTCGAGGAAATGGAGGTGGTGCGAGGCGCTCCGGGACAGGTGCATGGCATTCTAGAAGCATTCGACTCACTTTATTTAGTAAGTAATGAAAAAGAAGGACTCGTCAGATGCCGCGACGTAAATGATGATGGGGTCTATGACCAAACGGAACTTCTTCTGCCTCTGCAGGGAGAAGGTGAGCACGGACCTCACGCGATTATTCTATCGGCGGACGGCGAAAACTTAGTCCTAATTGCGGGAAACCATTGCCCCACGACATTGGAAACGACCTTCTCTTCCTTACCCTCCCCGGGTGGTTGGATTGGTCTCCTTCCTCCGGATGCATCAAAAATCGAAATCATCGCCTCAGGTCTACGAAATGCATACGACGTAGTTCTCAATTCACAGGGAGATCTCTTCACTTGTGACTCAGACGCCGAGCAAGATGCAGGTCTTCCTTGGTATCGTCCGCCACGGTTTATACATGCTGTGAATGGCGCTGACTTCGGCTGGAGGGAAGGTCCGGAAAAATGGCCCAAGCACTATGCCGACTCCTTGCCTCCCATTGCAGAACTCGGACCATCTTCACCAGCCGGGTTAGTTTCCGGACACCTCACTCATTTTCCCAAAACTTACAGAAACGCCATCTTCGTTTTGGATTGGACCTTTGGAACCATACTCAGTGTCCATCTTAAACCAGAAGGAGCCGGCTACAGCGCGAAAACTCAGATATTTCTCTCCGCGCTAAACATGCCGGTAACCGATGCGGCAATTCATTCCGACGGGTCACTCTATTTCATAACGGGTGGTAGAGGTGCGGCTTCAAAGCTGTACCGAATTAGACACGAAACCCCGACCGAACCTAATAAAGAATTTCGACCTGGCTCGAGGCTCAGGGAACAAAGGCTAAGACTAGAGAGTTTTCACAGGAGTAATCCCAGCGACAGGGCTCTTCGTGAAGCATGGGAAAGCTTAGGCCATGCTGATCGTTGGGTTAGACATGCCGCTCGAATCGCTCTTGAAAGGCAACCCGTAGATGGTTGGCGTACCCTCTTTGAAAAAGAGACAAACAATCGATCATCCATCCTCGCTTCTCTTGCCCTTGCCCGTAAAGCACCCGTCCATCGCCGGGCCGCACTTGCAAAACTTAGCAATTTGGATTTCGAGTCATTGAACGAGGAAAACCAACTCGCCTACCTGCGAACATTTGCCATTGCATCCAAGATAAAGCCGGCTCCACCCTCGGAACTGTTGGCCATAATAACCCCGCAATTAGACGATGCCTACCCTGCCTCCAGCGATGCGCTCAACATGGAACTAAGTCGCATTCTCAGTCGTCTCGAACCCAAGGGTTTCATCAACAAGACCCTCAACCTTCTGCAAACTCGTCGGAGTTCTCGTGCTGAAGTAGATTTCTCCATACTGGACCACAACCCCGTTTACGGAAATCGGTTCCGACGCTTTGCGGAAAGTCCGGCCGACCCACTCGGCCTACACTTGGCCTTTATGGCTTCCCATGCAGATGCCATAAATTGGCGACCAGCCCAAATGAAACGACTGGCAAGCTGGTTGCGCCAATCATTGAAAGATGCTCCTAAGGGCACAAACTACCACGATGTCATTAATCGTCTTTCGGAAAATGTCGAAAACGCTTTGACTCCGGATGTGAGGGCAAAACTTGGACCACGCACAAAGTCACCCTCAAGTCCTCGCATTCTTCCGCAAGGTCCGGGTCGCAACTGGACGTTGACCGCGGCATTGAAAGCAACCGAGACGTTAAGCAACCGCAACTTTGCAAACGGTCGACGAACCTATAAAGCCGCCTCCTGCGCAGATTGCCATATTTTCGCAGGCAAGGGCAAAGCATTCGGACCCGTTCTCGACGGTTTGTCTCAACGTTACTCTCGAGGAACTATTTTGGAGGCCATTATTCACCCAAGCCGAACAGTACCCGAAACATACGCCACTTCCATCATTACTACGAAGAGTGGAAACGTCTTTTCAGGTCGCATCGTATCAAGGGATAAAGATGGTCTATTCATAGCGGAAAATCCATTCGCTCCCAATGAGATTACGAGACTCGAACAAAGCGTAATTGAAAAAGAAGACGTCTCGCGGCTTTCCCCAATGCCTAATGCGTTATTGAACTCGCTGAACCCAGATGAGCTGAAAGACTTGACGGCGTACTTATTGGCTGACGGGAAGGCGGATGACTCAAGGTTTATTCGTTCCAATTGATTCATTAGTAGAAGTCAATTCAACTACAGTTTCGGAATGATTCCTCGTCGGTCTCATCGTAAAACAACACCGCAAGCAAGAGTCGACCTCGGTTCATGAATATGTCGAGTTAAGGTGATTTCGCCTTGAGCAGACGCATCGCGTAACGGCGCCATCCCGACGGCTTAGGGTCACAACTAGGTAAAACCTGTAACAAATTAGGTTTGAACAGGTACTGTTGCAGATGACTATTTATATATCTTGACCGCGTTTATGAAGCTTTCCTCGGCCAAGGATACTAGTTATGCGGAACTAGTTTGGCATGAAGACATGCTTTGGGTCAGTTACTACTCTTCACACGAAGTCAAAACGAGCATCTATCTGACAAAGGTAAAGTTCGGAAACTGACGGCAGGAACCGACATCGTTCAGAAGTAACGGATTATTTTTTCTTGCCCCAGCGCTTTTCCCAAATGGCAGCAAGTTGTTCGACACGTTCGGGGTACTTGGAGGCAATGTTATTTGTTTCAGTTCGATTCTCGGCGAGGTGGTAGAGGGCCCAGGGGCGCCTACCTTCGCGGACGATCTTGTACTCGCCCTTGACGATGGCATGAGTGCCGCCGTGGTTGAAGACGTAGGCGTGTTCGCGGTCAACGGCTTCACCTTTTAGGATTGGAACCAGCGAGAAACTTTCGTGGTCTTTGGTTTCCTTACCGTTGAATTCTTTTGGGTATTTGGTTCCGGCGAGCTCGAGGCAGGTAGCCATCATGTCGATGACATGGCCTCTTTGGTCGGAGATAGAGCCAGGCTTGGCCTTTAGACCAGCGGGCCAATGGATGATGGCGGGAGTGCAAGCTCCGCCGTTATGGACATTCGACTTGTAGCGGCGCATGGGCGTGTTTTGAGCATTCGCCCAGTTGTGGCCTACGCTGCCGTAGGTCATGGGGCCTCCCATAGGAACATCGAACTTGTCGCCAACGGCAATGGTCTTACCGGCTTTCTTGGCCTTGGCGAGAATGTTGTTTGCTGTGTTCCATCCATTGCCGCCGAGATGTTCGGGGCAGGCACCGTTGTCGTGGAAGTAGATGATCAAGGTGTCGTCCAGTTGATTGGTTCGCTTAAGTGAATCGACGACCTTCCCCACTGCCTGATCCATGTGGTCGACCATCGCGGCATAGATCGCCATATTGCGGATGCGCCAGGGCTTGTGATCGATGGCGTCCCATGGCTTGACCCGATCTTCAAGCGGAGGAAGAGGCCACCGTTCCTTGTCGATGACACCCATCTTCAGCATTCGGGCATATCGCTCCTTGCGAAGTTTCTCCCAGCCTCCTTGATAAGTCTCTAGGTACTTCTCGATAGATTTTTCCGGAGCGTGAATCGGCCAATGAGCAGCAGTGAAGGCAACGTATTGGAAGAATGGCTTGTCAAATTTTGCGAATTCCTCGATTTGACGACTTGCCTCCACACCTATCCGATCGGTGTAGTAGTAGTCCTTCTCGTCGACCTCGGTGAACTCGGTGTTACGGGCCAAGGTATAGGGGTCGAAAAAAGAACCAGCCCCGGTCATAGTTCCGTAGAAGTCATCGAACCCCCGCTGAATGGGTCCGTCCTTGGCGGGATTCTTACCCAAGTGCCACTTCCCGACCATGCCCGTCTGGTAACCGGCGGGCTTAAGAAGCTCGGCGATGGTGACTTGGCCATTGCCGAGACCGTTACTATAGATACCGGACAAGAGGGTGGCTCGAGTCGGCCAGCAACGGGCAGTATTGTAAAACTCTGTGAAGCGCAGGCCGTTCTTGGCCAACTTGTCGAGGTTAGGGGTATCGATTTCTCCACCGAAACAGCCAAGATCGGAAAAGCCCATATCGTCAGTAAGAATGACAAGGATGTTCGGTCGGTCCTCGGCGTGACCAAAAAAAACAAAGTGAAGGAAGAAAAAGGAAAAAAGAATATATTTCATGACTAAAACATGTTTTGAAAATGCTAAAAGGCGCAACCCGATTCAAAAGAATTATCCAAAAAGTCTTAGAAGAAGCAGAATGATTTCTAGGAATAATCTTTAAAAGTTGATCACAAGAAATCTCCAGTCTTGAGATTTTCTTAAAAAAAACCAACCTATCATTCATGACTTTGATCCAATCCAATCCAAATTGTGGGACTTTTGCTCTTTCTGTCGCAGCCTTGCTTTCCTTAACTCTTCCCTGCCACGCAGAAAATGCTCAGGCAGTCGCCACTGCAGCCATTGAAAGTATAGGAGGAACGGTTCGAGGAATTGCCCAGAACTCGGATGAGCTCGAAGTCGACTTTCATCTAAATGGCACAGACCTAAATGACGAAGATCTCAAACATATTTCAAAGTTAAAGAATGTCGCTTCACTGCATCTTGGAGGAACCAAAATAACTGGTGCCGGTTTGAGGCACTTAAAGGGATTGAAACAACTTCAGAGACTTCATCTTGAGAAAACAGAAGTGGACGACGAGGGTCTCGCCGAACTCGTGGGTTTGTCTGAACTCGAATACCTCAACCTCTATGCCACAAAAACAACTGACGCGGGGTTGAGGCATCTGGTTGGTCTCAAAAAACTAAGGCGCCTCTACCTTTGGCAAACCAAGGTTACCGATGATGAAGTGACTAAACTCGAGAAGGTTCTTCCCGGTCTCATGATAGATACCGGAGCGGATCTCTCTACGGTCACTTCGACAGATCCTCCGGTAAAAAAGGTTGATCTCAAATGGATTCCGTCAGGAACCGTGGAACCACCCCGGTCACGCAATGGTCCTAACACTGCCATTCACTTCGAAAACAAGTCGGGTAAAAAGGTAAAGCTTTTCTGGGTGAAATATTCAGGTGGTCTGCAATTATATGGCGAACTCCCTATCGGAGGAACTCGTCGCCAAAACACCTATTCTGGAAACACTTGGGTCATCACCGATGAAAAAGACAACAGGCTCGGTTACTTCATATCTGTAAAAGAGGAGGGACGGGCAGTAGTTCCAATTCTTAAATAAGAAAGTGCGTAGTGTTGGAGAAAAAATATCATTGCTTCAACTAACCACCTTTTAAACAGATTAGCTTAATGTACATCTTTTGTTCGAAAGTTATAAAAACAAATGTTTTTGATAAGTTCATAATCGCAATAATATTGTTTGCAGGCCTTCTAGTTGGCGTACAGACATACAAGGAATTTGCCAACCGACACATCGAAATCCTGACTTTTCTCGATAGTGTAGTCCTAGCCATTTTCACCCTCGAAGCCATGATCAAGATTTTGGCGGAAGGGAAGCGACCAATTAACTATTTTCGCAATGCTTGGAATGTTTTCGACTTTCTCATCGTTACAGTCTGCCTAATGGAGCCCTTGCTTCCATTAGACGCTGAATTCCTGCCGATATTACGACTAGCACGCATTCTGCGAGTCTTGCGACTGGTCACTGTCGTACCCAAATTACAACTGATAGTAGGCACCTTACTCAAAAGCATACCTTCGATGTTTTACGTCTGCATCCTACTCTTTTTGCTGTTCTACATATATGGTGCAATGGGAGTCTTTCTCTACGGAG
>PCBO01000056.1 GCA_002730975.1 Opitutia bacterium | reverse complement strand
TTGTTCATGGACGGGGTGAGCACGCCCTAGAGCACCGGGGGCAGGGCATGACGATCGATCCGAGTATTCACGTGTTCGAAGTAATCACCAGAGACATCGAGGGACTGACTGATGCCAGGGGGAAGAGCATCGAGGCACTTCTCTCCTCTGACATTGGGATAACGCCCAGCGAGGTTCGAGTAATCCTCGGCTACCAGGTCAGGGGCAACCTCACTGATGACGAGTGTGACAGGGCCCTCTACGACCTCTTCGCCGATCCGATAATCGAAGAGGCATCCCACACGGGGGTCCTATCCTCCCTTCCCGAACCACCTGACATGGCCATACAAGTCGGATTCAAGCCGGGTGTCACGGACAACTCTGCTCAAGCCGCCCTCGATGGACTCACCACTCTATTCGAGCATCACACGGAAGCTATCATCGCCACCACCAAGACATACGCCATATGGGGCGTGGACCAGCAGGACTCCCAGAAGATAGCCAACGCCCTACACAACCCAATGATCGAGCGGGCGGCAATATCGCTGAAGGAGGACTGCATTGGAGGGAGGTGGCCCGTCCTAGACTTCCCAGAGATGCCGGCACTCCCCTACGTAGAGCCAGCCACTGTTGACCTCGAAGTCTCAGATGAGGAACTGGTCTCAATAAGCGAAAAGGGCCTCCTAGCACTCAACTTGGAGGAGATGAAGGCCATACAGTCACACTACAGGGACGAGGGTGTCAGAGCTGTCAGAGAGGCCATGGGCCTTCCTCCCTCATCACCTACCGATGCAGAGCTGGAATGCCTGGCCCAGACGTGGTCGGAGCACTGCTCGCACAAGATATTCGCGGCTAAGATTCACCATGTGGACAACGTGACGGGCGAGGATTCAACCATCGACTCTCTCTTCAAGACGCACATCATGCAACCAACTCTCGACATACAGAAGCAGGTCGACTGGCTCCTCAGCATCTTCCACGACAACTCCGGAGTCATTGCATGGAACGAGGACTGGAGCCTCTGCATCAAGGCGGAGACGCACAACTCCCCCAGCGCGCTCGATCCCTATGGCGGCGCAATCACTGGTATCGTCGGAGTAAACAGGGACATAGTTGGAACCGGGCTGGGAGCCAGACCGATAGCGAACACCGATGTTTTCTGCTTCGGTCCACCGGACTACGACAAGCCCCTCCCAGAGGGGCTGTTCCACCCTTCTAGGGTATTCAGAGGGGTTCATGCAGGGGTCCGCTCAGGGGGGAACGAGTCTGGAATACCGACGGTCAACGGTGCCATAGTCTTCGATGAGAGATACATAGGCAAGCCACTGGTGTACTGCGGGACCCTGGGGATAATGCCCAGGACCCTGCCCGATGGAAGGGAGAGCCACATCAAGACGCCCGAGCCGGGGGACGTAGTCTACATGGTAGGGGGCAGGGTAGGCTACGATGGAATCCACGGAGCAACGTTCTCCAGCCTCGAGCTAACCGAGGAGAGTCCCAGTTCCGCGGTGCAGATAGGGGACCCGATCACTCAGAAGAAGATGATTGACATGCTCTTAGAGGCCCGGGATGAGGGTCTGATACAGGTCATCACGGACAATGGGGCCGGAGGCCTCTCCAGCAGTGTCGGTGAGATGGCTGAGCTCACTGGGGGAGCAGTCCTGGATCTGGGAGCAGTGCCCCTGAAGCAGGCAGGCCTCTCGCCCTGGGAGATTCTGGTCTCAGAGTCGCAGGAGAGGATGACCGTCGGCGTGAGGCCGAATGACTGCGGGGCGTTCGAGGAGCTGGCCGCCCTGCATGAGGTGGAGGCCACAGCAGTTGGCACCTTCACTGACTCGGGCGCGTTCACGGTAACCCATGGCGATGACCCAGTGGCATACTTGCCCATACATTTCCTCCATGACGGGTGCCCCCAGCTCAACCTCGAGTCCGAGTGGTCACCCCCCGTTCACATGCCCATCGCCCTCCCTCAAACGGACTCCCATGGAACCGGCGACCTGCTGGAGAGGCTCATGGCCAGGCCAAACGTCGCGAGTAAGGAGTGGTGGGTGCGCTCATACGACCACGAGGTACTCGCCCAGTCAGTCATCAAGCCCTTCTGTGGAGTCAACAGGGACGCACCTGGAGACGCCGCTGTGGTGGCCCCTCTGCAGGGCGGCACACAGGGTGCGGTGATCTCGAACGGAATAGTCCCCCGATACTCGGACATCGATGCCTACGCCATGGCCGCCGCCTCGGTGGACGAGGCCCTTAGGAACGCGGTGTGTGTAGGCGTGGACCTAGACCTAATCGCAGGTCTAGACAACTTCTGCTGGCCGGATCCTGTGGAATCCGCCAAGACCCCTGACGGGCGCTACAAGCTGGCGCAGCTAGTTCGCGCTAATCGTGCCATCGACGACACTTGCAGAGCGTACAGGCTCCCCTGCATAAGCGGCAAGGACTCGATGAAGAACGACGCCACACTCAACGGTGAGAAGATAAGCGTCCCACCTACGATCCTATTCAGCGTGGTAGGCAACCACCCCGATGTCAGGAAGGCTGTGTCCTCCGACTTCAAGGTCCCAGGCGATGCCATCTACCTCCTCGGCGAGACGCACCAGGAGCTAGGCGCCAGCGAGCTCGCCTTCATGCTCAGGGACGAGGGACAGGGAGGAATAGGGGGAGCTATCCCCGAGATAGACACGTCGAGGAATCTCTCCATGTACAGGTCCCTCACAGGAGCCATGGGCAGGTCACTCGTCGCTAGTGCCCACGACTGCAGTGACGGTGGGCTGGCAACAGCCCTCGCCGAGTGCTGCTTCGGCGCTGACTCAGGAGCGTCCCTGGACATATCCGGGCTCTGGGGGGACTGCGAGAGCCTCGACAAGTGGGGGGCCCTGTTCGGGGAGTCCCTAGGCAGGATACTAGTCAGCGTGAGGCAGAGCGACAGAGAGGAGTTCGAGACAGAGATGTCTGGCCATGCGTGCCACTACCTCGGCCTCGTATCGGAAGGAGACGGAATCACTGTCACCAAGGGGGCAGAGGAGATCCTCGTGGCCTCAATGAGCGACCTTAGGGACGCATGGAAGGGAACTCTCGACGGAGGTGGCCAGTGATGCCCTCGACACCCAGGGTCGCCGTACTCTCCGGCTTCGGGATAAACTGCGAGACCGAGACCATGGCCGTCTTCGAGATGGCAGGGGCCTCGGCGCACAGAGTACATGTGAACAGGCTCGTGAGCGGCGAGGAATCCCTCTCCGACTACGACATCATGGCCATCCCAGGGGGGTTCTCCTTCGGCGACCACCTCGGGAGCGGCAGGCTGCTGGGAAACCGGCTCAGGTTCGGCCTCCGCGATCAGGTCAGGGCATTCGTCCAGTCCGGGAAGCCCGTTATCGGCATATGTAACGGCTTCCAGGTACTCGTGAAGATGGGACTCCTACCGGGTGATGAGGAAGTCTCACTCACTCAGACAGCCTCACTCGCACCGAACGATAGCGGGCACTATGAGGACAGGTGGGTGACACTGGAGTTCGACCAGAGCAGCCCGTGCATCTGGACCAGGGGGATCGACAGGATCCGAGTCCCAGTCAGGCATGGTGAAGGGAAGTTCGTCACTGACGACAGGGCGCTCCTCGACAAGTGGAAAGAGAACGGGCAGTTGGCTGTCCGATACGCTGACCCGAGCACGGACTACCCGAACCTCTCGGAAAAGGTCCTCCCATACCCAATCTCCCCCAACCAGAGCTGGATGAATATCGCTGGTGTCTGCGATCCGTCGGGGCTCGTGTTCGGCCTCATGCCCCACCCGGAAGCGAACCACTCCACGTGGCTAGGAGCGACCTGGACCCGTGAGGACATAGAGCACGGCGAGGGTGAGGGCATGGCGATCTTCAGGAATGCAGTGGAGTTCTCAAGGGGTACCGGGCCAACTTAGCCACTACCCACCCAAAACCCAATTCGGCTCAACCTATTTAGGCCACTGCTAATACCTATGCATGAATGGTAGGCTCCCCTCCCTTACGTTTTGTGCGGTGTTAATATTTGTCTAGAGTAAGCCTCGTACTGATATTCCTCTTGTGTTCTGTGTCACTGAGCTCCTACGTTCCCAGTGCCGAGGCACAGTTAGCGCCCGAGATAATACTGACATGCGAAGACACGACCACGATGACTGTCGCCCCAGGCTCCCAAAAGATAGCCTACATCTCCTGTGTTGTTGAGAACCCAACAGTACACACGATAACGGTACAAATAACAGTCCAAGGAGGGATCCTAATTACGATAGCCCCCCCTGATTTCACAATCAACCAGAACGGGGTTTGGGAATTCATAGTCACATATGGGGGGAACACTGACACTAGGTCCGGACCGCACGAGTCTACAATCACCGCCGTTATAACCAAAGTGAACTCAGTAACCTACCCTGCAGATAACCCAAGAAGTTACAGTGTGTTGGTCAATGTAGAGCAATATGTGGAATGCCAATACGACTTGAAGCAACAGCAACTAGCTGTTGGTGCCGGCTCGGAACTAATCATATCCTCCAGAATAGACTGCCAGAGCAATGATGAGTTCACTAGAGACTTCCAAATATTGATCGTCGACAGGGAAACCAGCTCGACGTCCCTCCCTTCTGGGTTCGAGTACAAAGAGAGGATATGCACCTTGGAAAGCAACTCGACCGGGGTCATCGCCAGTGAGAACTGCAGATTCGTCATCAAGACCCCGGTCTACCTGCTCAAGACCTGGAACTCCTGCGTGATAATAATCGAGGTAGGTGATGAGAACACGGACCTGTGCCATGAATCGCTATCAATGGAAATCAAGGTCAAAACAAGAATATGGTGGGCGATCCCCCTGATTATCGTGGTGTCGATCTGCATATGGGCGTTCCAAGGAAGGCTACAAGAACTATTGACGCCCGATAAAGGCAAGGAAGACTAATCAATGCCCGGTTTTCTGGGTATTAGTCATCATCCCCATCATCAATTTCGGATAGCATCCTATCTTGCATCGAAGTAAGGACATCATCGAAATTTTCACCTTTGAACATACGAATGCCTATTCTTATGATGAAAACGATGAGGACTCCAAGCAACAGCCAGAGCTCTAGATCGTAGCCAAGAATTTGATTGCTATCAGGAGGATTACTCACGCTCCATCCTAGACGTGCCCTACCATCAACTTAGCCCCGACACCCCGTTCCTTCCGCTAACTTGCGAACTGGAGAACTGAAAGCACGAAGTACGCGAGTATGCCAAGGCCAGCCAGAGCGAGATACATGAAAGTACTCCAAATCGAATGACTATTTTCAGATAGCCTAGAGATCCCCTCCTGCCTGTTTCCCGATTCGGACAGGTTCTGCTCACGACACATAACCCGAAGCTCCTGACGGGTCTTTCCCTCTAGCACATCCCTGTACCTATCCTCCCGACTCCCTTCCAAGAACAGCCGTTGAAACAAACCTGCCAACACCAGAATGACGGCCATTATGGCTGCAGCCAATATCCCCACCACCGAGAAAACCAATAATATCCCGAAAATAATCAGGGGGATACCTGTCAGGGACATACCAAACAAGAATATCAGTATCACTGCTAATGAGCCGAGCTTCAACTCTATCGCCGAGGTTCCCATCGTAGTTTCCAGCAACAGCCTCAGCTGGACCCAGGGGTCCTGCAACTCCTCATGGGAGAAACGATCCAGCGACTGCATTTCCGGCTGGACTATTCTGGTGATGTCCCATAATCGGCGTTGGCTCTCCAACACCTCCCCGGGGAATTCTGGCGCACCCCCGGCTTGGCCCTCTTTCCCGTCCACATGTTTCAGCTACTCTTCTAGGCCTTATCCGTTTTCACGGCTTACTAGCGAACTCGTGTGCTACGTGGAAACGGTCAGAACAACTGACCTATACGTCATAGAGGGACGCCCTTGGTGACAGACATGGAGGAAGACGCCGCGGAGGTTTGGTGGAAGCCAACTTGGAAAATTGTTAGATTAAGGTTTATTTTTGATTTGTTATTGCTTTCTATCGTGGCTGTTATTGCAATAACAATCGGCCTGTAGGTAGGCCCTAGTCGGAGTTGCTAGTCGCCCCATCCGAATCTGTAGAGGACTATTGGAACTCCGGCGAAGTTGATTATGGGAATAGAGACCATTAGAAGACTAATCAGGCCGGACATACCGACCCCATTCGCTCTCCTCCAGTGGGCCCCTAGGCCAGTTATGATTACGATAACCATGAAGTATACCCATACTACCAGTCCCATCAGGCCGAAGAGCGCTCCAATGGCGGCACCCGCGCTAGAGCTAGCGAAACCAATCACTAGGCCCAGTATGCTTCCAACTATCAGAAACGGGACCATCGAAAGCATCGAAATTGATGCGAGGAAGAAGCACTTGGCTACGGATCCCCACCACTCATCCGCTCCAGATTCCTCACTGAAACCCCCCACTGGGAGCCCTAGGCTATCGACGACCATGTGGGGTAATTGGTACCAGTGCCTGCTCCCCACTTCCAGAGAGTATGTGACCCTCCCGTCCCACCCGAACTCATCACCGCATTTGGGGCAATCGTACTCTCCTGCCTGATTAGGTAGTGACAGCTTCTTCTCGCAATTTGGGCAATTAGCAATAGGCATAATCCTACTTCTCATGCATCCTTATTGGTCCTTGTCACGAATTTGTGAAATTGTCCTCTGAAATTGAAAAATAATCCGCCAAGTTCTGGTTATCATTTGATGATGATGGGAAATGGATGCGTGTGACTTATCAGAAAAAGGATGCCATGCCGATGAAGCTTATCCCAGCATACCCACATATTGCATAGGCAATTCAATGCCTTTTTGGCAAAATAATTTCTGATGGCTTTGGTCGGTTTGCTTTGAAGGAGTTTACCTTTTCACCACTCGGATAACCCAAACATATCCCGCAGAGCAACGAGTAATTTTTGCTGATGTCAAATTCCTTACGAACCGCATCTTCCCAAACTGCAACCGCGCCTTGCGGGCATGTGCCCAACCCCTTGGAATGGGCTGAAAGTATTAGATTCTGCATAAACAGTCCGGCATCGGAGGCGGAATATTTGCCCAATGATTTGTGTGTAAAAATAAACAACTCAACCGGTGCTCCGAAGAAATCATAATTTCGGGCCCAAGACTCATCTCGGGCCTTTTTGTCATCCCTGTCGACATCGATATGCGAAAAAAAATCCCTTCCTTGATTTTTGGTTCTCTCTACCAAGTCCTTGTGATAAGGCCTCGTTATTATCCAATTACTCGTTGGCAATCCCTTTCTTTTTAGAACTGCTTTAATCTTGCCAAATATACCATCCCTTGCACCCTTTATTTCTTCCCACCTAGAAAGAAACTCTTTGGAAAGGCGATCGCGTACGTCGCCTTTGGCAACTGCCACCCGAACGGGCCTGGTGTTGCTCCAGCTGGGCGATGTGAGTCCGTCGGCAATGATTTCCTCAATTATCTCATCGGAAACTGGAGTGGATAAAAAATCCCGTGTCGAGCGTCGTGACGATACAAATGATTGAAAGTCATTGGTTTCAAAATCCATGTTCCCAAGCCACCAATGTCTACGGAGTCGTCCTCAGCCGTGTCTATCGGCAATGGTGCCTCTCTATGACGTATCCGACATGATTGCCCTAAAGTAAGGACCCGCCGGAGAACATGATGTAGAGGAAAATCAGGATGCCCGCGGCAGTAACGAGTGCAAACACGGCGAGTACGAGTGCACCCATGGCGGAAATCGCGATGTGGAAGCCTGTGCCGGCCCTAACAAGGGGGGCTTCACTGCGGTCCGTGTAAAAGGGGATTAGCTTACGCCTTCGATACATCTTCATTTTCCTATCAAGAAATGCTGAGTAAGTCATGGAGGAAGAGTTAAACCACTTCTGATTATTGTGGAAAACGTGTTCATCCACATTAGAACCCGTGCCCTCGTTGCATTCGCTCTGATCCTTCTCATGTTGGGAATGTGCGCTTCTTTCGGAATCGCCTCACAGGATGAATGGAAATCTACCTCTTTGGAAGATGAAGCTCCACTTCTTCTGACCCACTCAACAATCGGCGATATCGGCTTCTCGGCCGACTCGATTTACACAAACACAACAATCGCCGCGGGCACTTACAACGGCTGTGCGATTCTTGAGAATCAAAGCATGGTTTGCTGGGGACAATGAGTATGGTCAACTCGGTGATG
>PCBO01000051.1 GCA_002730975.1 Opitutia bacterium | reverse complement strand
GGTCAAAGGACGTCCGCACGCCCACCATGGATCTTCTTGCCGCAGGCGGCATGACCTTCGACGACGCATACGTGGCCTCGCCATCCTGTTGCCCAAGCCGCTTCTCCTTGCTTACCGGCTTGATGCCCGCCCGTCACGGGGCTCACCCCAACCATAGCCAGGTCAAGCCGGGCACCCGGTTCCTCCCGCCCATCCTCAAGAAGATGGGGTATCACATCGCTTCCTTCGGCAAAGTGGCGCATGGCAACAGGGACTTCGAAGGCATGGACTTCAACGAACCCAAAAGGACCGACATGTCCGTGGAGGTGGAAAAGTATTTCGGCAAGACGAAGATCGACGGTCCCATCTGCCTGTTGGTCGGGGACCGACGGCCGCACGTCGAATGGACCAAAGAAATGAACTACGACCCCAACAAGGTGACCTTACCTCCCTTCTTCATCGATACCAAGGAGACCCGCGAGCACTGGGCCCGCTACCTGACGGACGTTGAAGGTATGGACGAGGAGATGGGCCGAGTCCTCGAATTCGCAAAGAATACCTTTGGCGATAATTTCATCTTTTTATTTACGAGCGATCACGGTGGGCAATGGCCCTTCGGCAAATGGAACCTCTACGATTTCGGTACGCGTGTCCCTTTGCAGGTCTACTGGCCAGACAAGATCAAGGCAGGCACCCGAAGCGATGCAATGGTCAGTTGGGTAGACATTCTTCCCACTCTGATCGACTTGGCGGGCGGCAAAGTTCCGAAGAGTATCGATGGCCAATCCTTTGCTCCGGTACTGCTTGGAAAAAAGAAGGTTCATCGAGACAAGATCTTCACCACCAACACGGGGGACAAGGAGATGAACGTATTTCCCATCCGCAGCGTCCGCATGGGCAAGTACAAGTATATCCATAACCTGATTCCTGATGCCTACCACACGAACCATTCCGACCGCTTGCGTTCGGATGGGCGTGGGGCCTACTGGCACTCTTGGTATGCGGCCGCCAAGACCGATCCAGAGGCCGCCGCCATTGTGAAGAGGTACCACACCCGGCCCGAGTTCGAGTTCTTCGATTTGAACAAGGACCCGAATGAGCTGAACAACCTGGCCGGCCATCCCAAGCACAAGGGCAAGTTGGTTGAACTAAGAGCCGAGTTGAAGAAATGGACCACTTCCCAAGGCGATGATCTGAAACCGCACCGGGATCCTTATCCAACTGCCCTGCCGATCCCCGAGATCAAACGCAAGCCCAAGAAAAAGAAAGCGGAGTCACAGTCAAAGTGAGAAGCGGTTGAGACCCCGTCACTTTACGATGGAACGGGGAATCTGCCCGTGTTTCCGTGCTCGCATTTCCGCAAGTATCACACGGTTGATCAGGAGGTCCCGCTCGTGATCCCCTTCAGCCAGTGCCTGGAGGACTTTCTTTTTCAGCTCCGGGTTGAAATCAGTGAACATTAGCAGCGGGTGAATGCGAACCCCTCCGACTCCGTCGACGGGATCTACGTTTGGATGTTTAGAGGCCCGGGGTAGGGGGCGCCATTGGTTGTATCTCGGCAGCACCATCTCGTTGAAGGTGCGTGCCAAGTCGCCCATCCGCTTGGCGGTCATGATGCTTCCATACCGCTGGGACTCGTAATGCATGTAGAATGACTTCATGGTGAAATTCATATGGGCCCGGTCTTCTCCTCGCACCTGGCCTTTCCCTCTTGGCGTGTTCGTCTCGTAATCCTTGGCATTTGGATTCACGCAGTTGGGCTGGTATCCCCAGGCGCGGTACCATTTGTCGGGTTCCTTCAGGTACTGTCCGTCATGACCGGGTGCGTAGAACTGAAAGGTATTGAACCAACTTTTCAGGATTTTCTCGGCGCACGCGTCAATCGCCTTGGCAGAAGCTTCGTCGCCAAAGGTCTCTGCCGCCCGGGCTGCGAATCCGGCGCAGGAAGTCGCGGCCACGAAACGATTGATCCCCGCCCGCCGTTCTTTCGGCATGGGCTTGGGATTCGCCTGCAAGAAGGCCTCCATCGCTTCTTCGCCTTTTACCGCCCGCCGGGCCTGCTCCCAGGCTTCCCGTTCCTTCAGGTAGCGATCGTTATCCTTGTGGAACGCAGTGTAATTCTCCCAGATGAATTCGGTCTGAAAATTGAACAGCTTATGGTCTTTGTAGTCGGTGTAGTTGAGGGCCAATTCCCGGACGTAACGCTGGCCCCGCTGACGATAGGTCGCCCCGAGCCTGCAGGGATCGCCATCGGGAACTATCTCGTTCCATATCTCGGGGTGTAGCGAGACGCAGTAAGCAGCCAAGGAGGGCGAGATCATGCGCGCGTTGGCCGCATCGGAGGTGTGGGAAATCTCATCCCGGACGTACTCGTGCCGTTCATTGAAGTACTTGCCGTCTTGGTCTGCCTCCGATTGGAAGCCTCCCTCGGGGAAGACGCAGAAGTCATGCAGGTTCAGGTAGCGCTGGTACGATCCGCCGAATCGAACGCCGTACTTGGTTCCGTTCACCTCGAAGCCGTTGCGCACAAGGATGGCCGGGTCCGCGATGCGAAGCACATGGTCCAGAACCTCTTTGCGGCGGGTGATCAGGAAGACCCTGGCTGGTATGGCCCATCCAGGTAGCGAGAAAATAGGGTCCGCCCGGGTACCGAAGCCATGAGCGTTGTAACCGGCGACGTAGGCTGCCAGCGCTGTGCTCTCGGTCGGAGACAGGGGCTGATTTAGGTCGGTGGCCAAGGCCTCGGCCAAGGCCTTTGGATCCTTGGTTCGCGTGCCGGGGAACCCTGGCGTGTTGGGGCGTCCATGCGGATGCCGCGGAGCGGGAACAAGCGACCGGAGCTCAGCGAGGTCAGCCGCCTTTAGCCTGCCTTTGCGAAACTGGCTGATCAACGATTTTCCTCGGGCAAAAAGGCTGAGCTTCGGAGCCTTCCCCAACCCGCTAATGACATAGCTTCCCTTGCGCCCGCAGGCAAACCATTCGATGCGTTCGCCGGTTCTTGCGATGATGATCGTTTCGGGTCCGAGATCCTTTGAAACTCGGGCTATGTACATCATGTAATCGGGCGTACGAAAGGGATTCATACCACTTCCGTCATCCCGCTTTTTGTTGCGGTTTCCATGGCGCCCCAGAACGAACAACTGACCATCCACAGAAAAACCTGCATATGCCCTTGGGTCGATGATGCGAAGGGTCAGAGCCGTCGCTTCCCCATCGGCCAGTATCAGTCCTTCCAGGTCGTACAAAGTATAGTCGGCATTCTCCTCGGGGATGAATTGAGCTAATGC
Source organism: Opitutia bacterium (assembly GCA_002730975.1). Taxonomy (GTDB): domain Bacteria; phylum Verrucomicrobiota; class Verrucomicrobiia; order Opitutales; family Seribacteraceae. Next base: position 5,314 of record PCBO01000051.1, on the reverse strand, counting down.
AGGAAACGAAGCCCCGCTGTTTCCAAGTGAGCCCGCTTCGGGCACCGGTTTGAGGTAACTAAAATCCTCATAGCCCCGGATAATGAAACGATGGTTTCCCTCGGCATCCAAAGTCTCTACCAACGGAAGATGCCGTGCGATCGTCTCGGCCACGCTGCGTCGGATTGGTGAGATTTGAATGGCTGCATTGTCCAAAACGCTCCGGCCCCGATAGCGTGCGGTTAGACCGATGCGTTTACCGACCTGCAGGTGATCTTTTTCGACGGAGAAGGTTAGGGTCTGTCGAAACAGTTCGTCACTGCGGGCCGTATACTGGGCGGTGCCCAAGGGGAGCCGACGGTCCTTGTCGATCGCATACACGTCGAGGTAGTAGATGGCCTCCCCGCCGTTGCGACTCAGCGCGATGAGTGAAACCTGATACTGCTTTCCCGCTTCAATCGTAACCGTGCTTTCCGTGGTTGCGTTGAGGTAGCCATCGCTGCTGACCTGTAGCAGGTGCCGATTGTTCGAGCGTTCCAGCAGGGAAGCAACCGGATGCCCCTCCCAGCCTCCGGAGCTGCGAAACTGCCGAGACTGGCCAAGCTGTCCGAACACCGGCCCGGATGGAATCACTTTGGCCCCGGCGTCCTTGCGTCCACCAATAGTCCACCCATCGAAATTTCCGGATTCAAAATCGGCGTTTGGGAAATCCTCAGCTAATAGGGGGCTTGTAGTTGCCAAGCATGCCCACAAACAACCTACTCTCAATCCATTCATTGAGTACTTGGAGAGTCGGAAGATCTTCTAAGCTTTTGCCGCCCGTGGCTTTTAGCTTTGGCCGGAAACCTATTTCTCAGCGAGGCTTTCCAGTGGGAAGCTTCTTCAGCTCCACCTTGCGGAACTCCACAGGGTGGCTTTCCGATTGTAGGGAGATGGTGCCACCTTCAAGAAGCGTTCCGTCGTCGAGTTGAGGCTTTGTATATTCCAGGACGGTTTCTCCATCGACTATGTGCTTGATCGATTTGCTTCCCCGCACCTCGATCACAACCGTTACCCACTGGTCACCGTGGTAGGTCTTGCTCTTGCTGCTTAGGCAGTGGCGCTTCAGCAATTTCTTGTTCATCACGACGTCCGTGCCGGGCGTGCACAAGTTGGCCGTGGTTCGCTTGCCTTCTCCTTTTCCGCCCAGAAGCTGAACTTCGATGGAGTTGGGGAAGTCCTGACCCTTGGCCATGCTCTCAGGAGTTTGACCATGAATCATAACACCGCTGTTTCGGAAGGCCCAACCGGGACCACCGGCAACCTGATCACCAAGAAAACGATATTCGACGCGGATGACGTAATGGGAAAAAGGCGTCTTGTAGAAGATATGGCCAAAAGTCTCGTCGAATTTCTCGTACTTGTCGTACGATACCCGAACCACCCCATCCTTGACGGAAAAAGTATCGTTATGGTTAATCCCCGCCTCATGGCCCCGGATCTTGATGGTCCAGTCGGACAAATCCTTGCCATTGAACAGTTGAATCCATTCGCCATTTTTCTTGGCCGCATGGCCAAAAGAGAAGAGAAAGAGAAGACTGGCAACTGCAACGCCGTTCTTTGCGATTAGGTTTGTGATCATGATGAAACTTTTGGTTATGTCGGTTCTTCAGCAGCAGCCGCAACCGCCGCCGCTGGTTTTGGATTTCGAAAACATGGACAACTCGGAATCATCGGGTTTCGATTCTTCGCATACAATAAGACGGCGAACCGGAGCAAATGGAGGGGTTTCCCCCATACGATGATTGGCAAGCGAGCACAAGTCGCCCCATGTCGTTAAAGTCTCTTTTATGCTGTGGCTAACGGTAAGCGTTTCTCCGTTCGCATCGCAATGGTAGTCGTAGCTGATCATGTTTTGTATTAGTGAGGTTCTGGAGCTAGTTGCATTGTTACTAAGCACAGTCTCAAATGACTAGCTTAAACTAAATAAACAGTGACAAATCATCCGAGGCTTTCGATCTAATAATATTAACTTTTAAAATCGTAAGGATGGAAACGTTGGAGACATTCCCTTTGTATGAATAACAGTAAGAAATTTCACTTCACGCTCTTTTTGATCTTTTCATTCGGGCTTTTTGCAGAAGACCCAATCTTCAAATCCGAATTTTTTAAAAAAGGTAAACTGATTTACTCGGATGATTTTGATGCTGCTTTGAATCGCGAGTTTTGGGGGCAGTCCAAGGGAAAGCAGATTAAAGACAGAAAATTGATCATCGGACCGCTTTTCAAATCCAAGGAGGAAGCGATGAAGGCCTTGAAGCGGGATCATCACCTTGGACTCGAACCGGTTGCCCACATCAATCGTATACCTGAAAAATTCGTCATGCATTTGCGTTACCAGTTTGCCAAACCGGAGCTTACCCCCGGGCGTCCATCCTTTCAGATCGGACACCATATGATCAACCTCGGGATCCTGAAGGATGGTGGTCACCGGGTAAAACTTCCGAACGGGCCTTCTTTCTCCGAGCCCGAATCCGGCATGGCGCTAAACAAATGGATCGACTTGGTGATCGAATACGAACTGGGAAAGATCCGGGTCGAGGTCAACGGCAAGGGGAAAACCTACGAGCATGAAAAGGTCACCATCATAAATCCCAAAGCCAATGGAAAGCACAGGTTCACTTTCAAAGGCGGCCCCGAATGCAAAATCCTTTTCGACTCGGTCAGGCTCTGGGATTGTGAAGGATAAACCTCACTTTTCACTAAAACCTAAAAAACTCGTCGTACTTCGAACTAAAAAGGAACTATTTACGATTAAAAAAAACTTACACATAGCTTTATCACCATTCTTGGCATTCTGCTGTATGGCATCTGCTTCGGTCAAGAAACCAAATTTCATTCTGATCTACACGGACGATCACGGGTACACGGACTTGGGCGTCCTTGGTGTCGACAAGCACGTTGATACGCCAATTATGGACAAACTTGCCCGTGGTGGAGCGTTGATGAAAGCCGGCTACAGTTCGGCTCCGCAATGTGTTCCTTCGCGCGCAGGGTTGATGATTGGAAGAATACAGAATGAGTTCGCCTTTCCTCACAACCAATGCGACGCCGGTGAGGGCAAAGGCCTCCTGCCCCGTGCTTATCCGAAAGGCACGGATATGGCCGGGCAGCCCCTTTCGACCATTGCCGAGCGGATGAAGAAGCTCGGATACCTTACCGGTTTTTCGGGCAAATGGCACTTGGGTCCCACGAATGGTAACAACCCAAAGCATGACCCACGCGGACGCGGCTTTGACTACTTCTGGGCTGGCACGATGGATAGCGGGTCAAGCAACCTCACGCTCGATGGCAAACCCGCGGAGCATCAGAACAGGAAAGGCTTGCCCAAGGGCGTCGCCAACCGCGTCATCCTACAAGGTAAGTATGGTGAGTCTTTCATTGAGTATAGTCAGATCGGAAAAAAGCCTTTCTTTCTCTACCTTTCGCTATACGGCCCGCACATTCCGCTCATCAAGAAGAGCGACCCATATTACAAGAATTTCCCCGAGCTCGACTACCCGCACTACGATGATTGGAGGGACGACCGAAGACGCATGGGCCTCGCTCTGATCAAATCCATCGACGATGCGGTGGGTGGGGTGATGGCCAAACTCCGCGCGCACGGACTGGAAGAGAATACGATGATTCTCTTCGCCAGCGACAACGGGGCCCCAAGCAAGATGGGAAGAGAGGAACCGGGGCTGCCCGGAGGGGCACCGGGAACAAAGGGTGGAGTCTGGAATGGATCGAACAACGTGCCTATGCGCGGCGAGAAAGGCAGCTTGTTCGAGGGAGGGATACGGGTGCCCATGTTTGCGTACTGGAAAAGCAAAATAATTCCCGGAACGGTAATTGAAGAGATGGTGACCACGCTCGATCTCACCGCAACGACCCTCAAAGCCGGAGGTGGAACCATCCCCGACGAATTTGACGGGGTGGATTTGCTTCCTCGATTGACTGGAGGTGTTACCCAGATTGCCCGGCCCAAACCTATGTTTTGGGAATTCTGGCATACTCAGGTAGTTCGTATTGGTGATTGGAAACTATGGCGTTCCAGTAAGCAGGAACTGTTATTCAATTTAGCGAAGGATCCGTATGAATTGACCAATCGTATGCAATCCGAAGCCAAGATCGCTGAACGGTTGCGAAAAAAACTCGATCAATGGTCAGCTACGTTGCCACGGCTGAATCATTCCGATCGGGATGCGAGCGAGGTGTTCGCCTGGCCGCTCTCGGGTGCCCCTAAAGGAACCAAACCGGACCCACGCTACCTAGTGCCTTACGCCGATCCTAAGTCCGCACCATACCCCGCTCCGATTACGAGAGTTCCAGTGAATTAAGAAAGCAGGAAAGAAAGGATTATGATAAAGAGAAAGATATTATGGGCACTTGCGACTTTGCTGGTAACGCTGGTGGCAGGAAAGGTCTCGGCGGAAAAGTTGAAGCAACCCAATATCCTAATCGTTTTTACCGATGATCAGGGCTATGCCGATCTGGGTTGCTTCGGAAGTAAGGAAAACAAGACACCGGTTCTCGACAAGCTTGCAAAGGAGGGAACGAAATTCACCTCCTTTTATGCCCAACCGGTTTGTGGGCCTTCACGCTCCGCTCTGCTGACCGGTCGCTATCCTGTCCGCAGTAAAGGCTGGTCGATGCCCGCCTCGGAAATCACTTTTGCCGAGATGCTCAAGGAGGTTGGCTACCAGACGGCCTGTGTAGGCAAGTGGGACGTATCGAATCGCAAGGCGATCATCGATCGGATGCCCAATGCTCAGGGGTTTGATTATTATTTCGGAGCCCTTGGCGCGAACGACAGCGGGAAATCGATTTTGCATAGTAACAATGATCTGGTTGGAACAACCGATGATATGGCGGGCCTTACGCGACTCTACACCGATAAGGCGATTGATTATCTGGTCAATCAGCGTGATTCCGAAAAGCCATTCCTCCTCTATCTCGCTCATACGATGATGCACACCATTATCGATGCCTCCCCTAAGTTTAAGGAGAAAACGGGCGATAACCTCTATCGTGCGGTGGTTGAAGAATTTGATTATGAAACCGGCCGCCTTTTCGATACTCTTGATCAACTTGGTTTGAAAGAAAACACCTTGGTTATCTTTACCACCGATAATGGCCCCTGGAATCAACCGAAGTATTATAAAAATAAAAAGGGGCATCCCAAGAATTCAATTTTCTGGGGCGATGCCGGACCCTTGCGTGATGGAAAAGCATCCATTTACGAAGGTGGGATCCGTGTTCCCTGCATCATGCGCTGGCCCGGGGAAATAGCGGCGGGGAAAACAAATGATGG
>PCBO01000115.1 GCA_002730975.1 Opitutia bacterium | reverse complement strand
TCCAGCAAGCTCACTTCGATGGTCAGCGATTCTTCGGGAGTCAGTCCTTCCACCAAAGAGTTCGACTCCGGGGCGAAGAGGATGGCGACTTCCAGTTTCCCCTTGAGCTTGCCGATTGCCGTATAGCCGTTTTCAAACGCCTTGTCGAAGCGGCTCCCGAACGTTCGGCTGGAAGAGTCGAAGGAAAATTGTAGGCGGAAGGATTTGTCTCGAAAGGGAGAGAGGATCGAATCCACCTCTGAGGAGGAACGCCTGTTTGCCTTCAGGTCGGTTAGGGTGGCCAACAGTTCCTCTGCGTTCATTTATCCAATTATGCCACGACCAGCTTGCCTTCCGCCATTATAAAAATGCGATGATTTTGTAACCATTCGGAGTCGCAAGCTCTGGGCGAGTGCCTTCTTGTTTCGGTGGCAAATTCCCTCGGGTCGTCCATCGTTAGTCCGAGTTCTCGGTCCGCTTGCGGTAGTCCCGTAGGTTTAGGGAGAGGGAGGCGACTAGGGCCGGGGTTAGGCAGAGGTAGGCGAGGCGTTCGGCCGTGGCGTCTGTGATCTCGAAACCGAACCAAATGTCGAAGAGGTAAGTGAGGTAATTGTTCGGCAGGTCGGTTTGCCCAAGGGCTTCCTTGATTTGCCAGTGCCAGTCGGTGCAAGGGCAGTAACCGAGTCCGAACCAGGGTGCGAGGGCAACCCAACTGGCTGCGGTCAGGAGGATGCTTAGTAGATGTAGGCGGCGAGTCTTTTGCCAGATCCAACCGAACAGGTTGAAGGTGATCAGGGCCGAATGCCCAACCAGAAATGCGAGGTCCAGGAATGAGTAGAGCACGGCGGCGTTCTAAGGGTGTGGCTCGGCTTGCCCGGGCAATGGTTCCGTCACACGAAGGAGTTGTTGATGATCTCTCCCAAGCCGCCCGCGCCGGGCACGATGTAGTGGCGCTCGTTCAATCCCTTTTCCTCGTCCCATCGTTCGCCTGGGATGGTCGCCAATACCTCCTCCTCGCTCAGTCCGCGATCTACGCGCAAGGCGTAGACGGCGACGTCGGGGAAGTCCGTGGTGATGCGTCGTAGATATTCGGGGGTGATTATCAGGTGGACGCAAATCACCTTCCGCGGCGTACCCTCCACTTGGTCGCGATAGATGCCGATGGCGTCGGCTATGGATGAGCCCGTAGCCCCCATCGGGTCGGGGAAAAGGAGCAAGGCGTCCTCGACGTCGCCACCGATCTTGTTGCCCGAGACGTCGGTGCCGACCACTTGTTCGTTCTCATCCACCTTCCGGTTGATGAAGACGTGATCGATGCGAGATCTGGTTGGGTCGAGGACTTCGTTGGCCTCGTCGAAGCAGACCTCGGACGGGATCATTCCGGCTCGGGCGAGGTCGACGATCACCCAGCGGGCTTGGTCGTCGAGAACTTTGGTTTGCAGCGTCCCCTTGGGAGTGATGGTCGCCATGCGCGTGTCGACGGTGATATCTCGGTCTCCGTTTTCCCTATCGAGGATAAGTGAGAAGAGGGAGGAGTAGAGTCGCCGAACGATTCGGTTGATCTGCGGTTGGAAGGTGTCCTTGGAGCTGAGTTCGGTCAGCAGGGTGTTGAGGTGGAGGAAATCGAAGACGGTGACGTTTTCTCCGTATCGGTGCTCGAGCAAGTTCGTTGTCATGAATGATTGTACAAAAGTATGCTTGGTCGAAAGGCAACCCTCAGGAATAAATTCATCGTTTGTCTGGGGATTTTTTCATTACGGGTGTCGGGAAGATTTTTTTGTGAATGCGGAGAACGCGTTCCAGTTCCTCGATGGGGTGGGGGTGGTCGTCCACGCGGAGGTCGCGGTATCGATCGTTTAGGCCGGAATATCCCCAACCCTTCCGCACGATGAGGAGGGCCGCCGACTGCCTGCCGCGCTTGTCGCCTCCCGCCTTTTGTCCGGCTCGCAAGGCGGCGATCAAACGTTCCGCCAATTCACCCTCAGTCTTTTCGAAAGTGTCTGCCATGGCTTCTACGACTTCCGGTCCCGTCAGGATGTTTCCTTGGGCGGCATAGTTCTTCCCCGTTGTTCCTCCCGCCCAAGATAGGCATTTTTTGCCGGTGAAGGTAGAGGCGTTGCCATCTGCGGAAACAATGCCTACCTGTCGGTTCTCACGATTGCGGTCGGCTTCGGTTATGATCTCGATAACTTTCTCGGGGGACACTCCACGTTCCAGCAACTTCAGTCCGACCGGCCCGTATCGGGTGTTCGCCCAAGATTGCGTGGCGATTGCTCCTACGCCCGCCTTGGCCCATGGCACGACGCTCCCTACTGCCACGAACTTGGATTGCACGGCAATGCCTAGTTCACCCGTGAAGGGGTCTCTCGCCACGATCGAGAACGTTGCCACCACGGGATTCTCAATTTCCTTTGCGTTGATGTTGCCATGCAGGAGTGAGCTCAAAACCACGGTCGCCTCCAAAAGAATGATCGTTCTTACTTTTGCCATACCCACTTGATGTTTCCTTTGGGTATAATGCGCAACCTTTCTTGGTTTACTTGGTCTCTACATAAACAGGACCGTTCTGGGCTCTGTTTCGATCAAGAATAAACCCGCGTGGACATTTGCAGCATCGTGAGCGGCGGCATCGTCTTGCCTGAGGGTCACCACTTTGGATGAGAATAGTCACATCGTAGGGGCGCGGGGGCTCGAACCCCGGACAAACGGATTAAGAGTCCGCTACTCTACCAACTGAGTTACACCCCCGCGATATGGAACTTTTTCTTTTGCCATAAATCCTCACGCGAATCAATACGAAAGGGTAGAAGAGACCGCAACGCGACTATGATGGTCTTTTCAATCGTAATTTCGATCAATAGCGTCTCCTCTTTATGCCGGAGCGGGATGTGGGAGAATTAAAGTTATAAACTTATGTTAGATCGGGAAGATCAAGCCTACGGATGTTCCCTTCTCATCCGGCTTGGATCAATTGGACAGAGCTCGTATCGATTGTTTTTCCTTTTCGGTAAAAGAAACCTTTCCTTGAAAGAGTTCCGCAACACCCGCCAAGAGCAAAAAGGCATGGCTCTTTTGCCGGGACTCCTCCGTTTTCAGGGAGTGCTCGATGGTTGCCAGTTTTCGTTTGATTGAAAGAACCTTGTCCTCGAACTCCGCGGCATTTCCTTCCTGGCTTCCACTCGCGGCTGAGGGAGAGGTAAGCTTTTTACAAGATTCGGCAAGCGCGGACAAATTGCCGGCTACCTTTTGCCAGGCTTTGGCCTCCTCGCTCAGTTGTAGGGAAACCCTCTCCAAACGTGTCCTGACTGCGGGCAACGCCTCGGTTTCCTCCTTGTTCAACACCATTCGGAACGCCGCGACCAATTTTTTCCGACCCGATCGACTCTTCGCAAAACGGGTTTCTATTTGCTTGATGCCTAATGCGGCTTCTTGGATTTCGCCTTTCGCGACGGTAATCCTGCCCCGGAGTCTTTTTTTCTCAGCTGCCAGTAATTCCTTGCGACGTTTTTCGGCCTCCGCTGCCTCCCTTTTTCTTTGCTCGGCCGCTTTGGCTTGCATTTCTTTTCGCTTCTGCGCTTCGGTCTTTTCCTTTCCCTTGCCCTTGTCTTTCCCGTTCTTGTTATTTTTGGGATTCCCCTTTTTGTTTTTGTTAGGTTGTTGTTTGGATGGAGGCTTCTTTACCGTGACGCCGAGCAGTTCGACTTTTGAGAAAGCTAAGCTGAGCGCGGCGATCAAACATGCGAAAATTGTTAGTTTCATTTCTTCCTTCGGTTAGTTTTCAATTCTTGAGGTAACCTTTGGCGAGGAATTCACCGAGTCGGACGATCCCGGAAGTATTGATTACGAGTTTCTTCTCCTGTGTCGGTAAGTCGAATGCCTTGAGGTGAATGATCGCCTCGTCTGCTGCCGCCACTTTTTCTACGTCGGCCACGACGTCCAAGTTGTTTACCCGCTCGTCGTCAGTCGGCGGTTGCTGGCTGACGAACCATTTCAGTCCCGGCATGGACAAGTCCTTTCTGCTTTGCTTTATGATTGCCTGCAACCGTTCGGCGGCTTGCTTGCGGTAAGGATGAAAGGACATGTCGTTTTCGCCGAGGTGATAAAAGATCCCCGTCGCTTCTACCTCGTTCCCCTTGTCCGAGAGTTCCTTCATTGATTCATTGATGAAGGATATGAATCGTGGGTATAGGTGACGGTCTTCGGCCATGCTGCCTTCGGGAGTCCAGTCGATGATTTGCGACCCACTGTGGGTGAACTTGGCGATGGCGAGCTTGTCGGTGAGATTTTCCCTGAGGGTTTTCCCGAAACTGAGCTCGGGACCGAAGGTGTCGTAGTAACCAACGAGACCGAGGGGTTCCCATCCCTCGGATTTCCTGTAACCGCCACCGAGGCTGAATTTGTAGGCAATTTGCGAATCGTCCTTCAGGAGAGACCCCTTGCCCTTGAGCTCTTTCAGTTGCTGAACGAAGGCTCGCTCGCCTTCCATGTTCCGATGGCCTGCGAGGATGAACAGCTTGATTTTTTCGCCTTTGGGGTATGGCCACTTCGTTAGTGGTCGCGAAACTTTCGTTGCTTGCCCGATGGTTCGGAGGTAGGCGTGGGCGTAGTTTTCGCCGTGCTCGAGTTGGCCCAAGGTCCCGTAGTGGTAATGCAGGCCCACGCCGCCACCGATTTCAACCCCGACGTGCGAGGTCGGCACGTACTCGGCCAAGGGATCTTCTCGGCACACTTCCTTCTGTCCCCGGCTGATCGCATACATACGTGGTCTCAAGTCCATGCCCCAGATGGTCTTGGTGCAGAGTTCGCCCACGTAGAACTTCAACTTCGGGGTTTTCAGGTCGCGCCGCCACTTGGCTAAGAAATTCTTCAGGTTTTTTCCATAGTTCGGCATGTAGTCCTTGTTGAACATGTCGTTTTCTCCCTGATGCCACATGAAACCCTCTATCCGGTACTTCACCTTTTGCTTGTCCAGTTCGGCCAAGGAGGACCGGATTAGGCTCAGGGCTAACGGGTACATTTTGAACCCAATCGGTTCGTCTGGATTCCAGTCGCCCCCCAAGTGGGTTCCTCCGGCGGCGCACTTGATGATTGCGATGGGAGAATCGATCGCCCCGGAAACCTTTCGGGCAAAGCTCAGTTCGGGGCCGACCACGTTGTTGACGGGTTGCAGGTCCACCCAACCCTTGGACTCCATCTTCCTCTCGCGACCGATGGAATAGAAGAACCTGACCTTTTCCTGAGCTTCCTCCAAACCGGCGAAAGGTGGAAAGCGCTCGATATCCTTCACCTTGGAATCGGAGCCTACCATGTTGGACTGACCGGCGAAGATGAATACCCTAACCGTGCCGTCGTCTCGCTTGTCTTTTCCTTTGGATGAGACTCCAAGGGAAAATGTTAATGAAAGCGCCAGAACAATCGCCGAAAAAGGTTGCCGTATCATTTGTACCGAGGATTGAGCCCCGAAAGCCAGAAGGCAAGCGCCCAATCGGCGCCAGCCGGCAAAAGGCGCGACTACTCTACGAAGCCGGTGGCGTGGTTGTAGAAGTAGGGTTGTCCTTCCTTGCTAGATAGGAAGTAGAGCCATTGCTTGGTGTCGTGGCGGTAGAGGTGGGGGAATACCCCCGGCGCAGTCCAGTGCCATCCCGAGTTCTTCTTCCATGCCCATAGTCCGCTTGTTCCGTCTTGAACGACGTACAGCCACCCGAGATCAACATGGTATAGCCAACCGTTGTCGTAAGGAATAAAAGTTCCGAACCAATCGGATTCTCGCCAACCGCCTGCCGACTCCTTGGCATCGCTCCACCATGGCGCGGGGGACGAGGCCTGCTCTTGCGTGTAAAACCTCTTGATGGCGCCGAACGTGGTTCCTTCCGCGTTGGTGGCGAATGCCCGGACGTAGTAGCGAGTACCTGTGAGGAGGGAGGAGGCTTCAACAGAGAAATTCGCGGATTGGGTGGCCACCAAGCTGACGGCGTCTTCAAACCGCAGGTTATCGCTGGTCTGGACGCCCACGCTGGTTACGGGTGTATTGCCGTCGCTCAATACAGTGCCCCCAAGGGTTATGATTCCGTTCTCGTTGGCTGCCGCAGGCAGGGTGCGCACGATGGGTGCGAAGCTGTTGGTGGCGCTTATTTCAAGAACGGTTTCCAGAGAAGCATTGTGCTCGTCGCTTACTCGTACCCGAATGCTGTGTTCGATGTTGGCCTCGAAGTCGAGAACCGCAGCGGTTCGCAGGGATCCGTCCGTCCCTACGGCGAACAGGATGTTGTCGGTCGACCCGTTGCCGGGGACCAAGGCGACAACGTATGCGCCCGAGTCGTTGTTGTCGTCGGGGTCGCTGACCAAAAAATCGCCGATTTTGGTGCCTGCGGGGCTATTTTCGATTACGTCTGAGTTGTCCAATGCGATCCCGCTCGGCGCTTGATTGGCCACGGATGCGGCATCCATGGGGTCGCTCCCGTAAGCAATTTCCTCGGCATCGCTGAAGCCATCACCGTCGTCGTCGGTGTCGAAGGCGTTTTCGATGCCGTCTTTATCCAAGTCCTCCACGACGTTTGTAACGGAGATGCCGAAGGGTTTATCATAGTTCGCTCCCTCTTCATCGGTGACGCGAACCCGAATCGATAAAGAACTTCCGGCCTCGTAGTCGAGCGACTCCTCGGCCTTCAGCAAGCCATCGGAACTCAGAGTGAATCGGGAGTTGTCGACCGAGCCGCTGCCATTTACTAGTGAAAAGGCTAGGGTAGCGTTGCCATCGACGTCGGTTGCGGAGAAGTTCCCCACTATCGTGCTGGCAGGTTCGTTCTCAGTGACCTCGTCACTGGACAGAGATAGATTTACAGGAGCGTCGTTTATGGCGGTTACAGTTACTGCGAATGCGTCAGAAACGGATTTGCCGTTCGAGGTTCCCGTGACGTTGATTGTGGCGGTTCCGGATTTGTTTGCTTGGAAGTCGAGAGTGAGGGTGTTCCGATTTACAGTCACGGAGACTAGAGATGCATTGCTCGATGTAGCCTTCTTTGTGATGGATGCATTGTCGTCGTCAATGTCGTCGAATACATTGGCCAAGTCTATGTTGGCGTCGGCTGCGTCCTCGGCGAGGTTCAGGTCGGCTAAGGGGTTGGCTACCACGGGAGCGTCGTCCACGGTGGCGACGGAAACGCTGAATGCGTCGGAAACGGATTGACCGTTCGAGGTTCCCGTCACGGTGATTGTGGCGGTTCCGGATTTGTTTGCTTTGAAGTCGAGAGTGAGGGCGTTCCCATTAACAGTCGCGGAAACTAGAGATGCATGGCTCGATGTAGCCTTCTTGGTGATGGATGCATTGTCGTCGTCAATGTCGTCGAAGACATTGGCCAAGTCTATGTTGGCGTCGGCTGCGTCCTCGGCGAGGTTCAGATCGGGCAGGGCGTTGGCTATCACGGGAGCATCGTCCACGGCGACGACGGTAACGCTGAGTTCGTCTGAAACGAATCTGCCGTTCGAGGTTCCCGTGACGGTGATTGTGGCGGTTCCGGATTGGTTTGTTTGGAAGTCGAGAGTGAGTGCGTTCCCATTCACTGTCGCGGAGACGAGGGATGCATTGCTCGAGGTAGCCGTCTTGGCGATTGATGCATTGTCGTCGTCAATGTCGTTGAAGAGGTTGGCCAAGTCTATGTTGGCGGCGACTGCGTCTTCGGCGAGGTTCAGGTCGGCTATGGCGTTGGCTACCACGGGAGGGTCGTCCACGGCGGCGACGGTAACGCTGAACACGTCAGAAACGGATTGGCCATCGGAGGTGCCCGTCACGGTGATTGTGGCGGTTCCCGATTGGTTTGCCTGATAGTCGAGAGTCATCACGTTGCCGTTTACCGTGGTCGAGACAAGGGATGGGTTGCTCGATGTTGCTGTTTTGACGATGGTGAGATTACTCTCTTCACCGTACATTATATCCGAAATGTTTTGTCCTGAAAGTGCTCGATTGTAGACTCTTACTTCATCTAGCCAACCTTTCCATTTCCCTATAGGGCTTTGGCCAAGAACAAAATGTTCTCCTTCTGTCTGCAGGTCAGCTTGCTTAGTGTCGATCTGATTGCCATCTACGAAGAGGCGAATTGTTGTTCCGTCGTAACTAACTGCGACGTGATCCCAGCCCCCGGATGGCGTTTTGTGTCCAGTGTCCGCCCCATGCCCGTAACCTCTCCAACCGCCACCCCACTGAATTATGCCGAAGCCTTTCAGGGTGGAGTAAGTTCCCCAAGTCGCAGTCCAACCAGATCCCGAATTAGACACGGGTTTTGCCCAAAGGGTTAAAGTGCGAACATTCGCTCCCATCGGCAAATCCGAAGCGGAAATCGTCAGTTTGTCGTCAACGCCGTCAAACCAGAGCGCCGAACCATGGCGACCCTCGCCATATATTGGGGTCATCGAGGCTACTCCCATATCCCCATTGACCTCATCAGATAAATTGCCGTCGAATTTGAAATGAGCTACTTTGGATTGGGATTGATTGTGGTCAATGTCGCTGAATATATTAGTCAAGTTGATCGTGGAGTCACCGCTGTCCTCGTTATTGAAAAGGTCTGCGAGTGGGCTTTTCACCTCAGGTGGGTCATTGACCTGCGAAACCTGGACAAGGAAGGAATCGGTCGTGGTTTTCCCGTTGGAAGAAGCGATTACGGTAATGGTGGCCATCCCTGATCGGTCGTCCTGATAGTCTAAGGTTAGGGCATTGCCGCTTATGGTTGCCGCGACGAGAGAAGAGTCGCTCGAGCTTGCTACCTTGGTTATCGAGGAATTGTCGTTGTCGATGTCGCTGAAGACGTATTCCAAATTTCTCGTTGTGTTGGAGGCATCCTCGGAGATCGAAAGATTTGTTAGAGGATTTAGTACTACGGGGGGGTCGTCAACTGCCGTCACGGTAACGTTGACTGTGATGGTGTCGTTATGTTCGCCGTCGGAAACTTGGACTACGAAAGTGTCTGAGCCGTTGAAGTTGGGATCGGGAGAATAGGTGAAGGTGGAAGGTGAAATTCCGTTGCCGGAAACCGTTGCGGTTCCGTTGCTTGCCGCCGAGGAAACGCTCCAAGTTAGCAAGGATGCATTCGTATCTGTATCGGTCGCGTTCAAGTCGCTTGTGCTCCAATGGGCAGTTCCGTCCTCCAGAATGTTTTTAGACAGGTGATCGCTTCCTAGGATGATCCCGGGAGTTACAGTACTGGCTGTTTGAAGAAAAGTTATGGTAACCTTCCCGTGCCCCTGGGTCACTCCGGTCGTGTTGTTTTGGTCGATGCCAGAGTTAAACGATCCGCCACCTCCCCCGGCAGCATATGGCTCTCCGTTCGGGCCACCTGCACCGCCTGAGTAGCCACCACCTCCACCTCCGGAATAGGCAACTCCTCCGCCTCCGCCAAAACCTCCAAAGGCCGGATAATTGGGCTTTGTTAGTCCTCCGGTTGCTCCGTTGCTAAAAGAAAGACCCCCTGTGCTCGGATTCCCTCCGTTTCCCCCATTACCCAAAAAACCACCACCGCCTCCACTGCCCCAAGATTCCCCACCACCTGAGCCTCCTTGACCTGATTGCCCCGGGGTACCTGTATTGTTGGCCGACTGAGTCCCGGAGATTAATAAGTTGGCATCGACGCCATGCTGGTTGACTCGCCCGCCACCGCCACCGCCACCGCCTGCTATGATTAAAGCTGTGGTTCCTTTCACGACGAAGCTTCCACCGCCGCCGCCGCCGCCTCCGTCGGCCGTTGCGTCTTGACCTGACTGTCCAACGAGAATTTTGATTAGTTCCCCGTTGGAAAGGGTAAACTTTCCGCGCAGGTAAGCCCCATTGCCAGGGTCGAGGTTGTGCGAGGTGTGACCTCTTCCCCCTGCGGCACCCCATGTTTCGATGAGATAAAGGCCGCTTTGCGGAATCTGCCACTCTTGAATACCTTGGATGTTGATTGTGACTTTTTCAGCTAGCGTTGTCCCGGAATAGGCGGAGTTTACCTGTGCTTGTGTCGGACCTAGGCGGCCTGTGGCGTTGGCGTTGGTGAAGGTGTAGATCGTGTTGTTTGCCACGGGGGAGGAGTTTGACGAGGAGACTGTTACGTTCACCATTATGGAGTCGTTCTGGTCGCCATCTGAAACTTGAACGACGAAGCTGTCGCTTCCGTTGAAGTCGACATTGGGGGCGTAAGTGAAGGTGGAAGGTGAAGATCCGTTACCGGACACCGTGGCGGTTCCGTTGCTCGCCGCCGAGGAAACGCTCCAAGTTAGAAAGGATGCATTCGTATCCTCGTCTGTTACGTTTAATTCGCTGGCCAGCCACGATGCCGTTTCGCTCTCGGAAATTGTTTTGGTCAATGGACCGACTCCTTGTGTGATTACGGGGGGGGCTGATGTCGATTGGATCAGAGTGATCACGACTTTGCCGTGGCCTGAATTCGCACCTGCTACGTTGATCTGGTTGTTTCCGCTGTTGAAGGAACCTCCACCGCCAGCAAATCTGTCTTGGCCATTAATTTGACCTTTCCCGGCATATCCGCCTCCACCGCCGCCGGAAAAGCCTCCTCCTCCTGCAGGTTCATTAGTGGCATAACCTGCCCCACCGCCGCCAAAACCTCCATTTTTACGCTGAGAACTACTAGCGGATGAGTTTGCAGTTCCTCCCAAAGCACCAAAGACAAAAGCTACTCCTTTACCTGAATAATTTGTTCCTGCCGTCCCATTTGAATCAAATCCGCCGCCACCACCACCTCCATAGCTACTGAACTCCGTGCTGTGTCCGCCTTGTCCATTATTCCCGCCTCGACCAAGATTTCCATCACTTCCGTTTTGGTCGATACTCCCATTGGATAGATTGGAAATGAAATTAGTTACACCTGCTCCTCCTCCTGCGACTATTATCGGCTGGTTGGTTATAGTTCCAATAAAAGTACCACCATGCCCTCCTCCGGGTGCCTCTCCCATCTGACCTACGGCTATTTTCAAGGTTGTATTGGCGGTCATATCAAAGTCTCCGCGCAAATGAGCTCCTTTGCCGGAAGACTTGGCGGTTTCGCCTGCACCCCAAACCTCAATTCGGTATGTGCCCGAAACCGGTACGAACCATTCTTGAATTCCTTGAGTGTTGATCGAGACTTTTCCTTCGAGCGTCGTTCCGGAATAGTTGACGTCGACTTTATCTTGGTCCGGTCCTAAACGCCCTGTTGCTCCGGCGTTGGTGAAGGTGTAGATCGTGTTGGCTATGGCGTTCCCCGGGAGTATGCAAATTGCGAGCAGGGTTGCCCATAGTAAGATTACCTTCTGCGGTACGGCAAAAGCAGATAGAATAAACCAGTCCAGATGGAATAACTCCTCATGATTCGGCTTCCGAATCTTTTGGTGATGGTATCTTTTCATTGTAAAAATAGCTTAGATTATCATTAAAAAATATCTCATTATTTGCAAAAAAGCGATGCAGAATCTGAGTTCCGTTAAAATCATTTTCAAAGGTTTACGGCTCTTGCCTATGCGTTATACATATTATTATCGTGAATTAATGAAATCTTTCATAGTTGCTTTAATGAAATCGGGTCTGCTTTTTCCAAGCCCGTGCATGTGTATGTCATACCTGTTCTTGTCTTTTCGGTTAGATTGCTTGGCTTCGTTCATTGTGGGCTTCCCTTATTGGCCCTTGCATCCTTTGTTTTAACTTTGTGAAAGTTAATGGAACATTTTGCTCGGCCGTTGCTGGCTTTTTACTGATCGGAAGCGTCTTCGGGGCTGAGCCTCCCGGGGGGCGGCTCTTGGAGGGAACCGGGCAGGAGACCCCATGGCATCGGGTATTGAGCGGTGAACCCGGGCCTGTCGTGATGATTGTCGGAGGTTTGCACGGAAATGAGCCAGCCGGTGCGAGGGCAGCTGAGCAAATCAGGCATTGGACGCTGCTTCGGGGGGAGTTGATCGTGATTCCCCGTACGAACGCCGCTGGTTTGCGAGCTGGTATTCGGTTCGTTCCAAACCTCTCCCCTGCAATGAGGGATCTCAACCGCAATTTCCCGAAGATCAACGATCGGAATGAGGCTGTGGGTGAGCTTGCCGCTGGCATTTGGCGGTTGGTCGGGGAATGCAAGCCCGATTGGTTGCTCGACTTGCACGAGGGGACCGATTTTCACCAAATTAACAAACATTCAGTCGGATCCTCGATCATTCCCACCAAGGGCGCGGGGATGGAGGAAGCCGTGCAACAAGCCTTGGTCGCCGTCAATGCCACCATCGATGAACCGAAGAAGAAACTTGTTCGGCTCCGGTATCCCGTGAACGGAAGCTTGGCCAGAGCGGTCCACGAAAGGCTGGGAGTAAGGAGCATGATCTTGGAAACGACGGTGAAGGAGCAGCCGCTGTCTCGTCGCTCTCGGCAGCACCGGATAATGGTTCATGCCATTTTGAGGCACTTGGGGATGGTCAGCTCGTGCGTACACCTCATGGCGGAGCCGCTCGACAAGGTTTCCGATAAGGAACGATCGAGGCGGATTGCGATCTATGATGCGGGCGGAACCGGTGGGGCGGGAGCCAGGCGACTGGAAGTGATTTTCGGGCAAATGCCGAAGTCGCTCACTCGCCGGGTCGGACCACCCGAGATTCGAGCCGGGGCGTTGACCCAGTTCGACATGGTTGTGTTTCCCGGAGGTAGCGGAAGCCGACAGGCTGCCGCCTTGGAAAAGGAGGGCAGAGGCGCCGTCCGTCGATTCGTCGAGGCCGGGGGCGGTTACCTCGGGGTTTGCGCGGGAGCATATTTAGCGGTGGAAAATTACTCTTGGTCGCTCAAGATCGTCGACGCCAAGACAGTGGACACGAGGAACGGTCACTGGAAGCGAGGAGAAGGCATGGTTAAGATGGAGCTGACCAAGCGTGGTCGTGAGTTGCTGGGCGATTTCGGAGGGACGGTGGACGTGCGCTACGCCAATGGCCCGATCTTCGCTCCCGCGGGAATGGAAGAGTTGCCCGACTTCGAGGCTTTGGCCCATTTTCGAAGTGAACTTGCCAAGAACGGGGCTCGCCCCGGGGTGATGGTTGATTCGCCCGCCATCCTGTGTGGCCGGATAGGGAAGGGTAAGGTGATTTGCATAAGCCCCCACCCCGAGTGTACCGAAGCCCTTCACGGCATTATCCGGAGTGCGGCTACCTGGTTGGTCGATAAGTAACGTAGCGGCCGTGGTTCGTGGTTGGCCCTTCTTCTCGAGCCTCGCTTTACTTGACTAGAACGTCGTTGTCCCAGTTTTCTCGCTTGGTTTCCTTGCCGGATTCGTTCCAGTGAATCCAGAGGCCGTGCTTTTTTCCATCGAGGAACCCTCCTTGCTGGTTCCTGATCCCGTTACGATGCCAGAAGAAGCAGGGTCCGTTTGGCTTGCCCTCGATTAAGTGACCAATGCCCTCGAGGTTGCCGTTGGGGTACATGCCCTTGGCCCATCCCGTTGTGACATTCGATTCGCGGTTGTCGAACATAGCTGCACCAGGGAGCAATTTCTGAACGATCGTTGCATCCGATAGGTCGACCTTGTTTACTTTTTCGAGAAGTTGCTCACGGCCTCCTGTTGCGTGAACTTCATCGTTGGAACCGGTGGGTTCGTCGCTGCAAGCGTTGAGTAGAAGAAGCCCGGCAAAGCCTAGGGAAAGAAGGTGATTCATGTGAAGTTTTATTATTTGCTCCATTCGAGCATCCGCTCGATTGGCAGACGGGCTTTATGGCAAATATCATTGGGAATTTCAATCACTGGCTCGTTTTTTTTCAAGCAGTCGAGGAGCTTGGGAATCGTGTTGAGCTTCATGAAGCGACAGTCGTTGCAGGCGCAATGGTCGGTGGGGCCGGCGACGAAGGTCTTGTCGGGAATTTCCCGAGTGAGTCGATGCATCATGCCGGCCTCGGTCAGGATGATGAAAGTTTCGGCCGAGTTGTCGCGACAGAAGGACACCATTTTCTCGGTGCTGCAGACCTCGTCGGCGAGATCCCGAACGGTCTCGATACACTCGGGGTGGGCGACCACGGGGGCATCGGGATGCTCGATACGGCAACGCTCTATGGATTGCTTTGAAAAGAGGACGTGGGCGTAGCAACTGCCCGGCCAAAGCTTCATCGATCGCCCCGTGAGCTTGGCCACCCATTGGCCAAGATTCTGGTCGGGTACGAAGAGAATTTCCTTGTCGGCCGGTACCTGCTCGACGATTCTTATGGCGTTGCCACTGGTGCAGATTACATCGCTGAGGGCCTTTACGGATGCCGAGCAGTTTACATAGGCGACGACGTAGACTTCGGGGTTTGCCTCTCGGAAGGCAGCCAGTTTTTCCGCCGGGCATGAATCAGAGAGAGAGCACCCGGCTTCGATATCGGGAAGCAGCACGGTTTTTCCCGGATTGAGGATTTTCGCCGTCTCGGCCATGAAGTGAACTCCGCAAAAGACGATGACCTCGGCGTCTGTCTCGGCGGCTTTGTAGGCGAGACCCAGGGAATCGCCTACAAAGTCGGCGATTTGCTGGATGGGTTCGACTTGGTAGTTGTGGCAAAGGATCACCGCATTACGCTCCTTCTTGAGCCTTAGGATTTCCTCCTGTTGCGGGCTTAGCGGTGATAGTTCATCTTGCTTTCGGAAGATTCGTGGGGAGGGTAGGACGGAAGCTGTCGCGATGGCCATTTCGCTTGGAGTTTCGGATGATTTATTTCGAAGCTGCCTGAAGGTATCCGTAGATCACTTGTTCCTATCGCAAGATCCAAGATGTTGGAACTGGGTGCATTCCGCGCGAACTTGGAGGCGTTGGTCCTGAACGTCCAGTCCGAGCTTTTCTGAAACCGTTTTCCCGTACCATTCCATGAATGGAGCGTCTACCTCGTAGATGGTGTCACAATCCAAGCACACTACCTGAGCCTTGAAGTTTTCGGAGTTTAGGTTAACGGTGTAGAATTTGTTGTCGTGACCGACGTCGACCTCTCGTACTACCCCGCTTTCCACTAGCAATGGGAGGCTTCGGTAGACAGTGGCTCGGGACACGGTGTCATCCAGATTCCGAGCATGGACGAGAAGTTGCTCAGCCGTGAAATGACCGTCCTCCTCGAACAAGGCATCGAATATTCCCCTTCGCTGTCCCGTGACTCGGAGTCCTTTGCTCGTGAGGAAAGTGGAAAAACCATCCCAAGTTTCCTCTACTTTCTTGCTCTTTTTACGTTTAGCCATGTGCGGTAGGTTAAGACTAAACACTTCTATCGTTTGGGGGAGCAGAGCGTCAACTTTATTGAGACTCAATTGAGTCTCAATTGGGGTTGTCTGCCTTCTTGCTTTTCCTCAGCGGGCGAAAATCTCTAAAGATTTAGGTATTTGAGTTAAGCTTGTTCCGTGAGTTTTTTCGGTTTTCGTACCTTCCGACTTGGCTTTTTCCGAGTGTGGGACAATAAAGTGGTTTTAATCAAATGGCAATCAAGGTTAACGAACATTTAATACCCGATTGGGCAATCGAGCGTCAGGCGGAGGCTCTA
>PCBO01000114.1 GCA_002730975.1 Opitutia bacterium | reverse complement strand
TCCGATTGAGGAATTCGAGGAATCTCAACCCGTTGTCGAGGATACCGAAGTTGTACCTCCCTTGCCCGTGATATCTGAAGAATTATCCGAGGAATCGATTGCGGAGGAAGTTTCCGAGGTAATTCTGGGCCCTTCGCAGGAAGCTTCCTTTGCACAACCTGAAGTTACTGTAGAATTATTGCCTCTGGAGTCTTCTGATCAGGAATCTCCATTAGATAGTCAAGAATCAGCAATTCCTCCTCCAGGTCAACACGCTACTGAAGTGGAAGGAGATGAGTCTTCCTCTCCGGCTTGACAAAAGGTTTCATATGCGAGGGATTCTGAAATTCTTGGGGACTTTGTGTTTTATAACTTTTGGCGGAGTTGCTTTGGAGCAACTTTGCTACAGGTTTTCAGAATCCTATGCAAGTTGGCGTTCTAATTGGGTTTGGAAAGAGGATGACCAAGATAGTGTCGCGGCAACTATTCTTCGGCTTTTACCATTAAGCCAATGGGCGACGCCTCCTACCGATAAGGCGATAATTTTTCCTGAAGCTTTGGCGAAAAGAGAGAGTTGGTATGCCGAGCAGGTGCTTAGTTATTCTCGACCTTTGCGAGATGAATTATACGAAGATTTTCGACTCGGTGATGATTTGTATGATTTTGAAGTTCGGGAGGTAGGTGGAGTGAAGGACATGGCCTTGCCTCGATTGACAAGATTCGCTACTGCCGAAGATGTCGAGTCTGGTGATGCGAAGCGGGTCGGAGAGACATTAAACATTGTCAATGCTATCCTTCTTCATGTCTTGCCGCCGAAGAGAAATATGGCGGAAGGTGAGTTAAGCTCCATTCGACATCAACTAGAGGGACAGTTTGTCTCATTGTTAGAGCGGGGCGTGGGATGCGGAATCATTTATGCCGCCAATGAAGTTGAGCTGATTTCTGCTGTAGAAAAATTGCGATTGGAGGAAGCGACACTTTCTGCCCATCTGTTTTCTTGGGCTAGCGGTGAATCTGCGCATCATCTTGCTAAAGCCGTGTCCAAACGACCTGAGTTGTGGTCAACTGCGGTCTTCGACTCACCTGACGCCGAAAGCTTTTTGGAGGTGTCACCGCCCTTGGATTGTCCTAAAACTCTTTGTTTAATGCCTATAATCGAGGGTGAGCGACAAGGGGAGTTGGCTACCAAAATGATCGAGTGGGCTCGTGCGGGTCGACAAAACGCATCACCTTTTACGGCCCGTATGGGGGGATTGTATCATTTATATTCTCCTGAGGTCGGCCACTCCCATGCTGAACTAGCGTTCGGTTACGCTTATCTAATTGATTGCCTGAAGCATATTGGTCATAGAGAAGAAGAAGACAGTCAAGCAACCCTTTCGATTGGGTCGAAACATAGCTCGTCCGGGGAGTTTTATGATCATGATTCTTTAAACCAACCCAAACCTGATTCCGCGGAGTCTGAGTCTGAGGAGGCTAAAGGATTGTTTTCCGGGGACATGTCGGTTTCAGGATCTTATAACGACTTCGTCTTTCCAGAAAGCCCCGCATCATTCAATTGCCAAATTTTGCGAGATTATCGAGATAAGAATCCGGAATCGGAGGCTATGGAGGACAAAGACATAATCCTCATGCTTGGTCGTTTGTTTGAGGAAAATGGCAAGCTTGAAGAGTTTGGTAAAAAAGATGAAGTTTTCTTACTCTATTACAAATCTTTGCGAGAACTTGAAAGTTCTCCGTGATGTGATGGTTTTTTTTAAAATGAGAAACTAGTTTCCTGTTCCTCGGCTTTTAAAGGTTAATTCGGCTATTCCGGATTTATCGAGATTTCCTAAGCCTAAGTTAACCATCTTTTGATACTGGGCAAGAGTGGCCTTTGCCAAGGGCACTGAAATACCAGCTTTTTCGGCAACTGCGATTGCGATACCCGAGTCCTTCGCTGCATGTTCGGCTGAGAAATAGCATTCATGATCTCGTCCGAGCATATCTTCGGAGTCTGTTTCCAGGACACGCGAGTTGGCTCCCGTTTGCGAAAAAATTTCGCAAAGCATCTCTAGATCGAGCCCGAGTGCATCGGCAATTCCTAATCCCTCGGCGAGGGCAGCTGTGTTGATGTTCATTACCATGTTTACTAGAGCCTTTACTTGAGCAGCCTTTCCCGCCTCGCCAACAAAACGCAGGTTAACACTTAGGTCGGACAGCAAGTCCTTTACGCTCTCGAAGGTTTCCCTTTTCCCACCGATCATCAGATAGAGTGTACCTTCGCGAGCTTGTGTAATACTGGATGCCATACATCCTTCCAAGGTTTCCGCTCCGACGCTTGCTGCCGCTTGCTCGAGCCTAATGTGCATGTCGGGTGAAAGGGTTGCGCAGTTGATGAATAGCTTTCCTGCTGCGTTATTGAAAAGGTTCTCCTGCTCGTCGAAAAAAATGGACTCCATTGCCGTGTCATTAGTTACGACTGTCAGTATGATGTCGGAAGCAGCAGTAACTTCGGCGAGAGTTTCTGCTTGTGCGCAACCTAGCTCCTTGGCTAGTGCAGCCGCTGTTTCGCCAACTAGGTCGTTCACGCAGCTCAATCGATAGCCCTTGTCGTTTAGGTTTCGGGCCATGTTGGCACCCATCCGGCCCACGCCTACTAATCCTATGTTTTTCTCTCTGGAACTCATATTCAAGAATCCTTTAGTTATTTGTATTGAGGTGAATAATTCATTTCGATTGATGGCGTGGATGCTAAATTTGTCCAACTTATTCTTCATCCGTGACAGCTTTCCGTTTGACAGTTGGCGTGAACCTCTTTCGTTAGATCTTCTTCTTTCTTATTCCTATAAATTCAATCCCTCAACATTATCTGATATATGTCAAAAACAGTACCTCTCATTAGTTCAGGAACAGCAGGACCTCTTGGCGTTCTTCACCTTCCTCGCCTTTGGCAAAAGGTTTCTCTCGAAGCGGCTGGCAAGATCGCCGATGGTTATCCCGGTATCGGAGCTGGCTATGACTCCATGGTCATCAATGGTCTCGGACTGGATGCCGAAGCCGTTCGTTCCTTCATTTCCGATTCCAAGCCCACCTATCCTCAGTTCGAAGCTTGGGTCAAGGAGCAACCCGGGGCAACTCTTGACGCTGGAAGCGTGAGTGATTTGAACACTTCGATCGAAGGCTACGACCACGACGATGATACGAGACAAGGTATTCTCTCCGCCAACGGTTTAGGCGATGGCGAACCCAAGGACGCCATCAACCTCAACAACCTTGATGACTGGCTCGAGTTTCATGCGGCAGAGATTGCCTGAAGTTATAAAGTTCCACTTCTTTTTCCCTTAGTCAATTAGGCTACCTGTCTTGGATGGGTAGCCTTTTCCTTCGTAGCTTGCAAATGGATTCCAACTTGTTAAGTTAGTTCCGATGGTTGCTCTTTTTCTCAGATTTTCCTTCTTGGTTTATTTAATCTCATGTACTTCGTATGCGATTAATACCAACCCTGGCGGAACAGGGAATGGTTCGGATACAAGCACTGATGATTGGAATGGGGGACAAACCTATTTTTGGGATTTCTCGGTTGCTGATAATTATGTCGCATCCGGACCCACTATTAATAACAACTTCGATCAATGGACGATCACCAATTTGTCCAATGCTTCCGGCGGACTCACAATTAATATCCGTAATCAATCTTCAGATTTTTCAGGTACCAACGGGGATGACGAGCAGTTCCAAGGTTACTGGTTTAATGATGTGGTTACTGTAAATGGCGGAGATAGCTTTTCTGCTTCAAATATAACTCTTTCAGGAGGTCCTGGAGGTGGAACTTGGACTCCGTATGTTGGGGGAAATAAGTTAAGCATCCGTTATTCGGCTAATTATACAGCGGCACCCGAACCATCGACTTACATTATGGTTTCTGGGTTGCTCGGTTTACCCTTATGGCGAGCATTTCGTCGCTTGCGGAAACCCTCCGTCTCCGAACCTTTAAGTTCGATTTAGTTTTAGCTAGGACAGCAGCTTTAATTATTCTGATGATCTTAAAGGTAAAGACGAGTTTGGTACTGCGAAATCATCTTGCCACAAACCTTTGAAAATTATTGATCCGTTGGCGTCGTAAGCAGCGCCGAGTCCATGCCTTTTTCCATTTTGCCAATGACCGAGGTATCGTGACCCATCCCCAGTAGTAAAAGATCCTTTGCCATGGCGAAACCCTTCTTGAATTTCTCCCCTGTAGATTGTTCCATCTACTTTGACGGTGCCTATTCCGTTTGGCTTGTCGTCTTCAAAATCACCTTCATATGTCTTCCCGTCTGCTAGCCAAAGTTTACCTCGACCGTTTAGCTTGCCGTGGTTAAACTCGCCTTCGTATCGACTTCCGTCGGGGTAAGTCATGATTCCTTGTCCTTCAATTTCACTAAAATGAAAGTTTCCTTTGTATACTCTACCATCTGCATACCAATATGTTCCCGCCCCCTCCATCATACCTTCCTTCCATGTTCCTTCGAATGAAGTTCCACTCTTCATGTTGATTTTACCTTGCCCGTGAGATTTTCCGTTTAGATATTCGCCTTCGTATCGGTCTCCGTTAGCGAATAAGTTGACGCCGAAACCGTTGGGTTTCCCATTGCTCACCTGTCCCTCGTATCGTGACCCATTTGGAAAGGTGAAAACCCCTTTACCGTTAGGGATACCATTGAGTCTCTCTCCCTCGTATCCTGACTTTTTGGCTATCTTGGAATTGTCCGATGACGTGAAAAGAGTACGATCATCATCCCCGCACCCTATTAAATTGATACTCGCGATCGTAATAAGTATTGGAGTGGTTCTCTTTATTTGATGATATTTCATTCAATGAAACATAAACGTTTGCGCGGTGTACTGTCGGGGTCAAGAGGAACGAGGTATAGGTTCATTTTCACGGCATGAAACTTCTTATTGGCATTTTCTTTAGTTGCTTTGCTCTCTGGTTTTGCGAACAGGCGTCTTTCAGGTTTTGGGGAAAATATGCCTCTCTAAAAAATCAGATTCTCGTATTGTGCCAATTCGATAACAATTGGTTTTATCGATATGGTTCATGGATACCTTTGGATGCATGGTCTGGTTCGCCAGTATTTTCACCTGAGACAGATCCTCTATCCCTTGAGCAAACCGAAAGCGAATATAGTAAAAATGCGCTTAGTTACCTTCGCCCTTTTCGCGATGAGCTTTACGACTCTTTTTGGACTGGTGAGAAAGGGCTAGCTGATTCCGTAGTTAAGCTTCCAATCCCCGGCGGGTTTCTTTTTCGCTCCTCCTCCGCTTCCAACGGGAACGGTCATATCATTTTGACTCTTACAGGTCCCAGCGGTCTTTCGATGGGCGGTGATTTCAATGAGTTATCCATTGAATCCTCGAGGCTTCTCGATCATGGAGTGGATTGCGCCTTGGCATCCGTGAACAACTTTGCCGAGGTTTTGGATGTAGTTGATTTTCTCGTCGGTTCTGAGTTCGATGATATTAGAGCCATTGGTGTTTGTGCCTACGGAGAGCAAGCGGATTTGCTTGCCCTTGCCATGGCCCACAGTCCACAACTTTTTGACGCGGTTGCTTTACTCTCTCCAATTGGTGATGTCCCTATTGATCGTCTGCAAAGTGCGGGATATCCTGCAGCTCTATTTGCAGCTCGAACTTCCGATGAAGAATCAATAAAATTGAATGCTCTTCTGTTGGCGGGTACATGCCGAAGGCTTTCTACTTCAAATAGGTCTAGTATTTATTGCATCATTGCTCCGCCCATGTGCCAGGAAAGCTTTTCTGACCTTAAGCTGAAGACTTTGGCGTATGCTTTTCTAATCGACTTTTTGTCGAGTCGAAGAAGCCACTAACTTCAGATTGCCATGTTATACAATAATGTGCTCTTGCCAACCCGAGGTCACTCGTCGTATGCCTGCTGACATGTTTGGAACAATAAAAAACTCAAGCGGGGAAACTCTCGATTATACCTTTCATGAAGGTGCTGCCAATGCCCATGACGTTTTTATCATAGGTCATGGAGTGACCGGTAACAAGGATAGGCCTTTTGTCGTAGCTTTGGCAGAAGCCGTATCGGCGGAAGGGGTTCCCGTACTGCGGTTCTCCTTTGCGGGGAATGGCTCTTCTGAGGGAAGTTTTCGGGAATGTACGATTTCCAAGGAGGTCGAAGACCTGAAAGCCGTCCTATCAGTTACTGAATCGTCAGGGCTTAGAGTAACCTTTGCCGGACATAGCATGGGTGGGGCTGTTGGTGTTCTTACTGCTGCAAGTGACAGTCGTATACGCCATCTAATTTCTCTTGCCGGAATGGTTAACACGGAAGCATTCTACGATCGCGAATTTGGAGAAGAAACTCCCGACTCAGGGTGCATGTGGGAAGATTCTTCATGCCCGCTGTCAAAGGTTTTCCTCTCCGACATGAAGACAATTCGAACTACTGCTCCTAAAGCCTCCGAAATTGCGGTACCTTGGCTTTTCGTCCATGGGACCGAAGACGACGTAGTGCCCATTGAAGATTCCCGAGAAATCTTTGCTCTTGCTAATGAACCGAAAAAACTAGTCGAAATTCCAGGAACGGACCATGTCTTCTCCGAGGATGGCTTGGAGCCAATGACCGAGACCGTCATCTCTTGGCTTGGTGATACCTTGCGGAGTTAACTTTTAACCTTATGAGAAGCTTGAATCGTGGCGCTTTCTCCGATGCTCGATTTGATTTCTTATCCTTAAGTCTTGTTTAACGGCATGAGCTGTGCCCGCCCGCCTAAATTTCTTTTGCTCTGAAGACGACTTCGATGGGCTTGGCCGGTTTATCGCTTGGCGGGTTTGGCACTAGAATGAAAGTGTCAGTGATAATTGGCTGGAGTTCTTTTCCAGTAACAAGTTCGACTTGCTCGAGTCTTTGGTCGAAGAATGCAATAAAAGGACGATAACCGCGTTGAACTCCATTCTCGTTGACGGGTGCGTAACTGGCCGAGCCAAGTGTCGGAGTTATGGAGAAACTATACTCATCGCCTTTTACAGTGAGGTCTTGTTTCCAGTTAAGTTTGCCGTCGGCCATTTTAGCTTGCCATGCGGGATCTCCGTAAAAGGCCACGATGTCACGATCGAAAAGAAGGCCGCGAGCGTCGTTAGCGCTTAAACGAAGTTTCCGAGCATAAGTGGAGAGTTTTCGAGGTTGAGCGGCTCCTTGGGCATTAGGTTGAGCATCATTTTTTGGAAAACAAGTTTCAAGGCGATGAATGAGGGCATGGTGATTAGCGAAGAAAGCCTCATTGAAAGAATAGCGCCCCGGTTGCTCGATAAAGTAATCGAGACATCCCCAACCCATGTAACCGTACCAAGTGACTTCGACGTATCCCATCATTTGTCGAACTCCCGCACTTTCGAGAAAGGCGGCGGCCATGGAGTCGGGACCGTCTAGATGGCCCATGAGGCAGTTGCCGATTGGCATGTAAACCTTCGGGTTGGGAGAGTTCACGGCGTGTCGCTTCCCTGAAAGGTCTGAACCAAAGAGGGAGCCGTCTTTGCAACGAAAGACGCCGTTGCGATATCGAAAGCCTAATTGCAGGTCTCTTTCGGTGGCATGACCAGAGGTCACGAACAGGTCCGGCTTCCCTTCGTTCAGCTCCCTTACGAAGCGAGAAGTGGTGTCTTGCGGTAGCTTGATGTCCTTTACATCGCCGCCTTGTTCCTTGGTTACGCCGTGTCCTTTTCGTAGTTCGCAAAACCATTTACCTTGTTGGCAGCGGTCTAGAGCGATTTCCGTACAGGCCAAGGAGTTGCGAATAACTAGCGGATCTGAAGTATTGGCAATGGCGAGAGCATTTTCGGCATCATGACCAGTAAGTATACCCCAAAACAAGTCAGTGAAGGGATCGTTGTCCAACCGCCGAGTCATGCGATGAATAGCTTTTACCAAATCCTTGGTGGTTTCCTCGGGAGTAGCAATAAAACATGCAAAGCGAGGAAATGATTGGCGAAGGGAAGGCAGGGATTCCTCGACTGCCTTCTTAAAATAGGTCACTTCTGCGGAATGTTTTTTCTTCAGTGCTGAAATTACCTTTGCCCAAGTGTCATTCTCGCTGGTTTTTTGAGATACTACAATGAGGTAGTCAGCTGCATATGAAACTTGAACCGTCAAGGCCAAGGCGAACAAGACAACCCTTTTCATTGTTATATGCATTTCGGCCCAGTGGGCCTTTGAGGCTCAGACGAACTTTGTGACTCCAGGGATAGGCACACCTTGGGTAGGTAAGGATTCCTTCCAGTCAAGGTGAACAGGAGTGAGGTCGGTCTTTGAATTTAAGGCATCCTCGTAGGTGATCTGTTGTCCCGTATAGGCTGCCATGCGACCTAAAATGGCGACCATTGTGCTTTTAGCCGCTCTTTCGCCGTCGTTGAATGGTTTACCTTCACGGATCGAAGCGAAAAGTTCGTCGTGTTCTGTTTGGTACATGTCGTTATTCTCGCCACGAAAGCGCCATGCGTCGTCTTGGCTAAGAATGGCATGACGATTTTTAGCCGAGCAAAAACCTTTGGCGCCGTAGACTTCAACTTCGTAACTACCCACGGTTCCGTTTTGCTGACGCGAATGGTGAAAACCCCTTACTCCACCCGTTTCATTTTCCCATTGATATACAACGGCGAAATGATCGAAAATGTTCCCGTATTTGTCGAGGTCGTCGTATACTTGTCGTCCCCCTGATGCTTCCGCGTGGGTGGGAGCTTTGTCTCCCATCGCC
>PCBO01000113.1 GCA_002730975.1 Opitutia bacterium | reverse complement strand
TGGACTGCCTGCAAATTTCGCCCCGGAAAAGATCAATTAAATTTTTGAAGTTCCTTTAGCATTTCCCTCAGATTACGCGTGAGGAAGGGGGAGGCGTTGGGGAGGAACCGGGAAGTGCCCAGCCAGGTTTCGTAGCCGCCGAGCTCGTGTTGGTTGGGCGGCGGGAGATAGCCGTAGCCGCCGTTGGCCAGTTCGATGAGAAACGTATGTGGAAACGGGCTCTTGTCTTTGATCTCTAAACCAATCTCCACCAGCACTTCAAACGGCATGGAGACAATGGCTTGGTCGCCGATGCGGATAGTTTGGATGATGACCTTCTCCGTGCGAGGGGCGTCCGGTTCGGCAAATCGCATCGTGTGTGTGGCGTAGGAACTGGCCTTGCTGTGAAGCTCCGCACGTTCCTTGGCCGGCAGCGCAAGAATCTGGCGGGCGCGAGCCACTTCGGTGTCCGTGGGCAGGCGGTAACGCAGTTCCACCTCGCGCTGGCGCATGGAAATGATGGGGTTGTCGTGATAGGTCTCAATGTCTTTCACGGCACGCCAGGCGGCGGTGGCGGTCTTGGTGGCGACCACGCGCACCTGCTCGAAGGGCGCGCGCGGTGGGCGTTTGCTGTCGAAGTCGATGTTGTTGATGTCGCCCGAGGCACCGTTGCTCATCATGGCCACAAAATTATCCGGCGGATTCAGACCGCCGACGCGGTGCGGCATGATGCGGGCAAATTCCCCGAAGTAATCGGCCGAGGCCATGCCGACTACGCGGCCATCCTTCTCGGTGACGCGCGGAATGCCGCCGACGTAATGCAGGGCGTAGTTGGCGATCAAACCCAGCGGTTTGCCGCGGTTCGTGCGGGCGTAGATCACGCACAGCTCGGGATCAATCGGCCCGGCCGGTTTTACAATTGCATCGCGCGGCGGGTTCATGCGCACCTTGTCCTGGAGACCCCACGGATTGGGATCCATCCGGCCGGGCTTGAGATACCAGCGGCGGTTGTACACTTCGCTGGCTTCCTCGGCGGAGCCGAAGCCGACCTTCGCCGGTTCCAATGATTGGATGGCTTGGATGAGCGCTTGGCGCAGACCCTCGCGCCGGGTTTTTTCATAAGCGATGCGTCCGGGCGAGGTGTCGCCGCCTTTGGGTGCGGTGTGCGTGTGCGTGCCGGCGATGAGCATGTGCTCGGGCTTCCAGCCGGTGATCTCGGCGGCGGCGGCCTTGGCTTCATCACACATCTCGCGGCCCACGCCGATGGCGTCCATCACGGCAATCACTGCGCGGCCCTGGCCGTTTTCAAATGCCACCGCCCGCACATGCAAGGGATCATGCACGTAGGTCGATTTGCCCGAGCGCAACTGGAACGGTTTCACCGTCGGCGAAATATCCACCACCGCCGTGCCCACCCGCAAGCCATCGGCCCGGAGGGGGAGGGTGATGAAGAGGAGTAGAAACAGTGGGGCGAGGAGGAGGTTGCGGTACATGAGGTTGGGTTACTTTTTCAATTGGTTAAGGAACAGGATGGTGTCGACCATGGCGCGGGCTTCCTTGGCGGTGTGCTGGGGATGCGGTGCCATGGGTATTTGGCCCCACTCGCCAACGCCGCCTTGGAGCACTTTGTCCGCCAATTTTTTTGGAGCCGTCTTGTCGTCGCGGTAGCGTTCGGCGATCTCGAAGAACGCGGGGGCCACCAGCGGGCGCGTCCATTGATGGCAGTTAAGGCAGTCGCTTTTCGTCATGAGCTGGAGGCCACGCTTGGCGAGTGGGGATTTCTTCACGTGGCGCGGGGGTTGTTCCAAACCATGGACGAGCGCCTGCGCAATGGCACTCTTGACGGCGCCTTTGTTTTCGATTCGCACGAGGGCACCCTGATCATCCTTGGTGTAGTACAGCACGTGCAGGCGGCCTTGCGGGCCGAGCTTGAGGTTGGTGGGCTTACCGAGCCGCAGGGGCGGAAGAACAGGATGGATGCTCTGGAGTTTGCCCTGGGCATCCAGTTTCGCGGCCTTGACCCAGCCTCGGGCGTACTCGCCGATGAACCAGCAACTCTCGTAGCGCGCGGGCAAGGCGAGCTTTGCGGGATACGTTTGCCGGTGGCGATAGATCGGGCCAGCAATGGCGGATTCGCCGCCATTCCCGAGTTCGGGAAATTCTTTCTGCAATCCGGCGTACCAGATAATCGGCGGCTGGGAAGGTGGCAGGTTGCGGATGCCGGTGTTTTCGGGATGCCGGTTTTCCGGCGCCTTGGGGTTGATCACGGGGCCGGTTTTCTTGGTGGCAGGATCGTAGTGGGTGAAGGGTTCCTGATTGGCGATGACCAGCGGGTAGCCATAAAATCCGGCGCGTTTGGCGAGGTTGAATTCGTCGTAACCGAGCGGGATGCTTTTTTGTTTGTCCAACGGTGTGCCGGGCGCCCAATTGTTAGGGGGGCCGTTCTCGCCCCAAAGCAACCAACGAGTCTGAGAGTCCACGTGGATGCGGAAGGGGTTGCGCAGGCCCATGATATAAATCTCCGGCCGCGTCTTGGGTGTGCCGGGCGGGAAGAGATTGCCTTCGGGAATAGTGTAGCCGCCCTCGGTCGTGGGGCGGATGCGGAGAATTTTACCTCTGAGATCATTGCTGTTGGCCGAGGTCTTGCAGGAAAACAAATACTCCGACCGGATTTGGTTGTCGCCCACCGAGAGATACAATAGGCCGTCCGGACCGAAGGCGATGGAGCCGGCTTCGTGGATGCGATTCTCCGCCGACGCACGAATTTTCAACAACACCTTTTCCGAGGCGCGATCAATGCGCTCCTGACCAACGGTGAATCGGCCGAGGTGATGCATGTACACGGCGGGGTCATCCGGCGCGGGCACGGTGTGCTGAAGATAAATCCAGTTGTTCTTTTCAAAATTTGGATCCAAGGCGATGCCGATCAGGCCGGCTTCACGTCGGGTGTCGGATTTGAGGTCGATCAATTCGGTCAGTCCACCGGGCCGATCCGGATGCCACAGCTTCACCTTGCCGGGGCGTTCAGCAATGAACACACGGCCGTCCTGCGCGATAGACATCTCCATGCCTTCGCGAATACCCGTGGCGAGTATGCTTAATTCCAGATCCGGATCCGCCGCTAGTTGGGCGTTGGGCGCGGCGGTCAATGCGCCACCTAACGCCAGCAGAATCGGAACAAGGACGGAGTTTCGTTTCACGTTCATTGGAGTTTCTTTTCAATTGCCTCGTGCCAGGTCTTGGGCAAGCCGGGTTTGGCGAGGGCGTTTTGGTAGGCGACACGGGCTTCTTGCTTACGACCGGCGGCGGTGAGTAGATCGCCTTGGATGGCGTAGGTGGTGGCGCGCCAGCTCCCGGTTTGCTTGACGGCATCGATGCGGGCGAGGGTTTTCAGAGCGTCGTCGTGTTTGCCTTGGCGGGAGAGGATTCGCGCGGCTTGTTGGACGGAGCGAAATTCCTCTGCGCCGCCAATGCGTTCCTTGCCCTCGAAATTCCGGCGGTAGGCGGCGAGGGCGCCCGCGTCGTCCTTGAGGTTCGTTTCGTGGTTGTGGCCGAGATTGACGAGGATGCTGGTACGGAGGCGCTTATCGGAGGTGAGGGAGAAGGCGATTTGCAGGTCGGCTTCGGCGGCCTTGCCGTTCTGGGTTTGGATGTGCGCCTGCGCGCGGGCGAAGGCGGCTGGGCTAACGTGGGGGAAAGGCCACTTGGAGAAATCTTCCTTGCCGTATTGCTCAAGCAGATCGGCGGGCTTGCGCTGAGCGAGGAGGGTTTTCATGCGGACAGTTTTGGCCATGGCGGACAGGGAAATTCGGTTAGCCAGGGCATCGGCCTTGGCGTAGTCCTTGAGGTTACGGGCCGCGGTGGCGGCTCGGCTTAGGGCGGTGGCTTGCTGAAGCTCGGTGGACTTATCCAAGGCGGCGAGAGCCACGTAGGCGGCGAGGGCATCCTTGTTCGTGCGGCCACGCAAGAGGGCATCGGCGGCTTTGCCGGCGACGAGGTAGTCAGTGTATTCGGGATCGAAATCGAACCGGGTGGAATGGCCGGCGTAAAATTGGGCGAACTTGCGCGGGGCGTGGAATCCAGCGGTTCCCGTGGGCGAGAAGGCGGAATACTCGGCGCCGTGCTCGCGGATGCGCTGGCGGCAGACGTTGAAATGCCACGGCAGGCTCACCGAGGGTTTGCGGCCGACGACGAAGTTGAGCGGATCGTTTTCATCCGTGGTCACAGGGATTCGGATCTCGACCGTCCAGTGGTCATCGGCGACGTGGGTGGCGACTTCGGCTTGGGATTCCCACCGGAACCAGGAGTGGCGGTCAACGCCGCGATCGATGTCCACGAGAGCGCCGGCGGGGTTGACGGCGAGCTGGTAATAGCTGTGGGAATCGGTCTCGAGGTGAATTTCTACGCAGTCGCCGTACCACATCGCTTCGTCTTCACGCTTGGTGCTAGTGACGTTGAGTTTTTCGCCGGGGCGTTCGTCGCAGCGGATGGCGAAGTAAAGGTTTTGGCCCGAGCGATCCCAAGCCGACATCACGGTGGTGCCGAAAACGGGCTGGGCACCGGTCTGCAGTTCACGAAGTCGGCCAACCGACCAGTTACGGTGCCGTTCCCAGTGCTGGTCATCGAGCTTGCCGTCGATGACGATGGGCTCCTTGGGTTCCCAAGAACCTACAGTGCGCATATTGGGAACGGGCCCGCGCTTGCGACCAAGCAGCTTAGACTTGCTGCGGAGGGTGCTGAGGAAAACGTCGATGAGGCCGAGACGCTTGGCGTAGACCGAGTCGGCGGGCACAGCGGCCTTGGCGGCATCGAACAGGGCCAAGGCACGGTCTACCTTCGTTTTGTTTTTTTCCATGGCCTGATAATTCGGCTCGCAGTACTCGAAGAAGACCTGCATCGGCTTACCGGCGGGACCGTAGAAAAGCCGGCAGTACTCGGCCAGCTCGGCCGCCGGATCATAGGCCTTACTGTCCCAGTATGCCAGGGCGGTGAAGTACACTTGGAAATGGTTGAAGCCGATGTCTACCGTATCGAAGTCCTGTCGCATGGAGAGCCAGATGTCTTCGCCGAGGGAAACCCCCTTCAGTTTGTTGATGCTCTCGCCCTGCACCTTGGAGACAAAGGCGGGCAGATAGAAACCTCGTGAGGAGTTGGGATAGTTCTCGAAGATCATGATCGGGTTGTCCGTCTTGGCGCGCCAACCGTCTTGCAACTGGGCGATGGCTTCGCGTTGCTCGGGCAAGGTGTTGCGAGGACGCCGCCCCCCCACGATCATCACCTGCACGTTGGGTTCGAGCTTGTCGATATTGGTGGGCGGATTGGTGTTGGCCCCGTAGGCGCAACAGAGAATCTTCTTTTTGGGATGCGTCTTGCCGACTTCCTTGGCCACCCGGTTGGCGAAATCCCAGACGTGATTGGAGAGCTTGCCGCGGGAACCCATCTCGTCGATCTGCTTGCCTTCGCAAAGTTTGCACTGGCAGATGGAGCCGTAGGCGTCGGGCGGCATGATGGAGACGCTGGTGTAGTCATAGACGTCGAACTGGGCCCTCGCCCATTTCACGGTGGCCTGGAACAGCTCGGGATTGGAATAGCACAGGTGGTTGAGGCGTTCGCCGGGTTTGGTATCGCGCTTGCCGCCGTAGAGGGCGAACCAGTCGGGATGATTCTTCAGCGTATACTCGTTGTGGGTCATGGTGTGCATCCCGTGGGCGACCATCAGGCCGTAGGGGTTGCGTGTGCCGAGGCGCATCATCCACATGGTTGTGGGATCGTTGGCCGTGCCAAAGCGAACGCTGAATTGCCGCAACGGGAAGTCTGGTTTCACGATTGTATCCAGCTTGGGTAGAGCGATGGTGGCGTGCTTGGGCACCACCTCGCCCAATTCGCCGGGCAGGTACCAGCGCACGCCCAGTTGTTTGAGGAAACCGCACACGGCGTTGAAGGAGCCGCGCTCGTCGAAGGTCCAGTAACGCTCGTCCGGTTCGCGAGCCAACTCGGCGGGCATGCGTTCGCGATTCTTATACATGCCGCCGTTGGGCACGCCAAAGGGAGTGCCCGAAGCCTTTTCCCATGCCCGCTGGTCCTTGCCCGTGACGCGGTCGCTATTCCGCTTGGCCCAGGGTTCGGTGGGGACGAAATCGGTGTCATTCCCTAGAAACGCTAGCCAGTCCGAGCCTGATATCAGTCGATAAGCCCCGTGCTCCATTCCTTTGGTCGAGAGCTTGAGCGCCCGCGTGCCCACGCTTTCGCCCACGAACAATTTCACCAAGCCCGTCTCGGAAGGCTTCGGCACGATGGCCAGTTTGGCCCCGGTCATTTTCCCGACGTACACCTGCAAATCCCGCGCCGCAAAACGCGTCGAGCGCGGCGCGTCCTCAGCCAGCACAATCTCCGCGCGGGCCTCGCCATCCTTCACGATAAACGGCGTGGCTCCGGCAATGACCGGCAGTGCGAGGGCGAGTGTCAAGGTAACGATTCGGTTCATGATTTAATTCTTGGGATAATCTTGTTCGCGCAGGCTGTTGAGCACGGAGCCTTGCCAGATGCGGAGTTCGCGGGAGAGCCGGTTGGTGAGTTCAGGGTGTTGTTCGGCTATGTTTGTTTCCTCGGCGGGATCGGTCTGCAGGTCGTACAGCTCTGACTTGGAACCGGTCAGGACAAGCTTGTGGCGGTTATCCAGCCACACACGCGGGCCGGTGTTGTAGTCGGCCTCCTCGATGGGCGGTTGATGGTAGTTGCGAAAATTGCGTGTGGGAATGTCACCCATCAACTTCACAAGAGGCGTGGTGCCCCGTTGTTGCTCGGCGGTGAAGTAGGGCTTGGCGCCATTGCGCGTGGCACGGCGGGCGTTATAGCTCCAGAACCCGATTGGTTGAGAGCGCGTCTTCATGGTGCCTTCCACCAAGGGCGCAAGGTTGATGCCGTCTAGCGGTCGCTCCGGCAGCTTCACGCCGGCCCACGCGCACAGGGTGGGCAACATGTCGCTGGTTACGCCGTTCACTTTACTGATGCGGCCTCGCTTGATTTTTGCCGGCCATTCGATGAGGCCAGGCACGCGGATACCACCTTCGTAAACGTGTCCTTTCTCCTCGCGGAACGGCGTCACCACCCGGTCGTAGCTGGGCGGGCTACCGTTGTCGCCGCAGTACCACAGCACCGTATTCTCGCGTAGGTTCAGCTCCGTCAGGCGCGTACGTAACTGGCCGATCGCGCGATCCATCGCCGTAATCTCCGCGTACCGCTCGCGCAACACCTCGCGCAATGGCCGTTTTGTCCGGCGACCGGTTTCATTGGAGGTGAGGCTCACCGTACGCTCGGCATATTCCTTAGGCAGGTTGTTGTACAGGGCGAGATCTTTCGGTAACCCACTGTATGGTTCATGCGGAGAACCAAACCACACAACCGCCAGAAACGGTTGCTGGCGTTGCTTCGCGTCTTCAATGAATCGCAGCGTCTCATCAATCGTCACCTCCGAGCCTTCGCCTTTGATGACGATGGGTGGACCGCCGTTGCGCGAGAATGGCGGGTCCATCTCATAAAAATTATCGTGCGACACATATTCATGAAACCCCATCGCGCGCGGGTTGGTGGGCGAATCTTTCTTCACCGGCCCCACATGCCATTTTCCAAAATGTCCGCAACGATACCCAGCCTTGGCCAGCAGCCGCGCGATGGTGATCTCCTGTGGCCGCAGCGAATAGCCCGGCGCAAACGTGCCGTAGCGATTGGGATGCCGGCCGGTAAGCACGCTCCCGCGCGTGGGTGAACACGAAGGATGCCCCGCATAAAAATGATCCAACCGTAGGCCCGTCAGCGCCATTTCATCCATTACAGGGGTTTTGAGATGTGGGTGACCGTAGTAACCAGTCTCCGCCCAGCCGTGGTCATCACCCATTAATAGGATAATATTCGGCCGATCCGAAGCAACCACAGTGAATCCGAATAGGGTAAATAAAAGAGATAAAAAGTGCATGGGAAAAGCAAACCTTGTCGTCTCCTCTTCGGCAAGGTTTCTCGTACTCAATATAATATTCTTGGATATGTCAGTTCCGAGTGGAGTTATACTCATTCAAGATTGCTGTTTTTCTTG
>PCBO01000112.1 GCA_002730975.1 Opitutia bacterium | reverse complement strand
TCGGGCAACATATCCCCCGCTAGCTGTTCGATGGTGAATTGATCGTAAGGCATATCCGAGTTGAGGGCTCGGATGACCCAGTCCCGGTAAGGCCAGATGTTTCGTGGACGGTCCTTTTCATACCCATTGGTGTCGGCATAGCGGGCGAGGTCGAGCCATTCGCGTCCCCACTTTTCCCCGTAGCGCGGGGAGGCAAGCAACTCGTCGACCAACCGCTCGTAGGCGTCCGACCGTTTGTCGCCAACGAAGGCGTCGGCTTGTTCAGGGGTGGGAGGCAACCCGATCAAGTCAAGGTAGAGGCGACGCACCAAACTGTAGCCTTCGGCTTGGGCGGACGGCTTGAGATCGTGCTCTTCGAGATTTTCGAGGACGAAGGAATCGATTCCGTTGCGCACCCACTTCGAACCTTTGGCGGGAGGGGTGGAGGGAACGGGAGCAACGAAGGCCCAATGCTTCTCGTATTTCGCTCCTTCCTTGATCCATTGATCGAGCAGATTCTTTTCTTTATCGGTCAGCGTGGCGTGAGACTCGGGCGGGGGCATGATCTCATCCGGGTCGTCCGAACGGATACGGTAATGAAATTCGCTCTCTTCGATCTTGCCGGGAACGATGACCTCGCTTGTCAGGGCGCCCTTGCGTACATCGAGTCGCAGTTTTGCCTTCCTTCCCTCTTCGTCGGGACCATGGCAAGCATAGCACTTGCTGGCCAGAAGGGGACGAACTTCGCGGTTGAAATCAACACCTGTCAAGTTGCCTTGCAGGAAAAGAAAAAGTGCGGGAATGATAGGAGCGAGTACTTTCATTTACCAAATGTAATCATTCGATTGAATTTCTACAGAGAAGACGAGATTGTTCGGCGAAATGATTATCCATGACAATTCACCACTCCCTCAAACGTAGATTTTGGACAGAAAACTTATAGAGACAGTATGTTCACAAAGTAAGAATTCTTACGGGAACCTGCTGAAAATGCAAAGCAAGCAAGAAAGAAGTGGGGCTAACTTATCATAAATCCATAGTAATTGTTAGGAGAATAAAGTCTGTTTTCATGCGATTTCCGCCAAAGGACAAAGTCGCTCCATCTGGGATAACCCATTACCTGAAAGGACCGAATCCAACAGTGCGCTCGGTAAGCTTGATGGGTTGCTCGGATGGCAAATCCTCGCGGATCAACTCCAAACCACTTAGTAATGGAGCACCCTCGATCGCTCGAAACTTGATCAATATAGAATCATCAATTGAAATGCCCTCGAAAGACTCGACAATTGACCGCATGTCACCTCCGGCCGCTTTTACCACGTCGTACTTCGACAATAGTTTTTTGCCTTGGACGAGGACGTCAAACACTCGCTCCCCCGCCAGAAGATGATCCGGTTCGAGAAAAGTTAGACGCAAAAGATATTTTCCTTTTGAAAGTCCCTTCATTCTTAAGGATTCTATCCCCTCGGCAAGGGATGCGGCGATCCAAGGCCAACCTTGGCCGCCTTTGACTCGTTGGGAGTGGCGGTAACGATAAGTGACCTTTTCCGGCGATACCTTGATCGGCAAGTCGGGGGAAGGACCGCCCACGCTGGGATAGTCCAGCCAAAGAGTACCACTTTCGGTCACACGATCCCCGGGCGCTCCGAAATTACAGCCCACACGGCGCACCTTGCCGATAAGCTTTTCCGGAGGCATTGGTCCCCAAGACGTCCATTGTTCATGGGTTTGCGGCATGGAGACCAAAGCCATGGCCATGGGCAAGGGATAACTGCAGGTGCACCCTTCGTAGTAATAGGGCACGCTGAGTACGCCGTTGGCCGGTATGATGCTATTCGTGCAACCGGATCGTGGACCGCTGAGGTTGATGGTGCCACTTTCAATACGCTTATCGTAATAGGAGGCGGTGGCGGAACGCATGGTGTAAAGGTTTCCGTAGTCAATACCACCATCGCAGCCATAGCTTTTGGGAAAGGTACGTGGTTCTTGTTGACCAGTCAATGGATTGATCCGGGTGCCCGCCACGGGTTTTTTGGGCTTCCATGCATCGGTTTGCTTGGGTGGTCGGTATTGGCTCGGTTGCAGGTTTTTTAAATCCACCTTGCCATGCTGCTTCCGTATCTCGATTTCTTCGTCCGAGCCCATCACCCGACCACTGTAGACGTCGGAAAGGAATGCCGGCATGAGGCGGTAGTCCGCGTGACGAGTACGCTCGTTTTGATTCTCCATCCATTTCTTCGGAGTGGACACCATTACGCCGTCGACGAATTTCGGCTGCGGGGATCGCTTGAAATGACCCAGTTCATCTCCAAACCAGAGAACACCGAGAGGGAAACGTACGCCTTCATCCGAGCTCTTTTCCCATTTTCCCAAGTAATTGGTGGCTCCTGGCAAAGCCCCTGTTTTTTTCAGTAAGGTGAATCCCTTGCCTTCGCTCAAGCGAGCTCCGGGCAGTTTGCTTGCTTTAACTGCCGCTCGAAAGGCTGCTCGGTATGGAGTCGACCCCGGGACGCAGAGCGAACCGCCGTAGGGGCGCAGAGAAGCATACACCTCAGTCAAAGAACCTTGAGTCCAAGTGATGCCCGAAGTTGCATCTGCCACGATCAAGTTGGCGAAGTAACGAGGAAGGCCAATATCGATGGGATTGCCTTTGAGAAGCCCGATTTTTTCGGCAGTGAAACCAGATTCATTCAGCTTTTTCCTGAAGGCATTTACCGTGTCGGGCAGACCGATGCCAACCAGTCGGGCAGAGGAATTTTCAACCAGTCCCAACCATTTTTCCGACATGCCCAGCACCAGCCCATAGCCTTGACGAAACTGGGTTGCATTGAGAATATCCGCCACCAAGCCGTTTTTTCCAACCGATCGGCTGCGGTTTGGCTTAGATTGATGAATCTTGGCGGTTTCAGTAGGTGTTCCAAGACAATGGATCTCGCCATCCATAGTTACGACATAGAGGCGGCCGTTGGCCACCAAGGCTTGGTGAATTTCTCCGGTGATCCCTGCGATACCTTTTGAAAAGCGAAAGTCTTGGCCGTCCATCTCGATGGTCGATCTTATCCCGGGTTGTCCGCTTGACCTAATTCTATCCTCGTGACGACGCTGATTGACCTCGCTGTCGAAGAGCAAACCCCTCCTTTGTAAACGCTGCTTCTCTTTTTCCGATGCAGTCGAGGCAAACCAGCCTCCGGGCAAACGTCCCTGAGAAGGTAATTCAAATTCTTTCAGTTTCCCGGTGGCGGCATCGAAACGAGCGGGAAAAGCAACACTGCTTGGTACAACCAAGTCATCACCATCCAACAAGAGGTATCCTTGGGGAGCAAGACCACCGGTTGCTTTGGCATTGTGCGGTTGGGTGCCGTATATGAAACCGCAACGGTCGTTGATCCAGATTGACTTCCCTGTCTTGGCGTCGAGGCAATGCACGAAAACCCCTTCCATGGGCCAAACACCGGCGGCAAACCACACCTTGCCAGCCTTTGCCACAGGGCCGCCGCGAACGGGCCATAGTGAGATCATGCGCCCATTGCCCAAAACTTTTCTGGTCGAAGGAACACCGCGAAACTTCCAGAGTAGTTTGCCGGAGTCCGTTTGAAGACAGTAGAGAAACCCATCATCGGATCCAACGAACACACGACCATCCAAGGCGGCGGGAGCGAAACGAATGGGACCCTCGGCCAGGAAGCGCCAAACTTGTTCGCCTGTTACTGCATCATAGGCGGTGACCGAATCCGTCCAAGACGAACCAACGATCAATTTCCCGTTGGTCACGATAGGCTCGTAGCCCTTGTCAAACTGAAGACGCGAATCCTTGTAGGCGGGCACTAGCGGAGGAAGTTTCAAGGTCCATTGCAAATGCAGACTGGAAGGCAGAGCCTCTAAAGTAGCTCCGGTTCTGCCTGCGTCATACCGCCATGTCGGCCAATCCTCGGCCTGAACGCAAATGAAAGCGAATAGAAGAAAGATGAGGTTCTGTAACAAACGAACTTTCATGTCCAAATCAGTCACCCAAAACGTTCAGGCGAATGGATACAAGAAGCAAACACCAAGCAATAAGAGTTTGGAAGACTGTCGTCAGTGCACGTAGCCTAGTAGGGCAACTGCTTCAGAAAGGATGTTTTTTCAGCAAGTCCTCAGGTTTGTACAGACCAATGAAGCTCTTTACTTCTTTGCGGACTCTCGCAATGTCACTTGATTGAATAGCACTTGCCTTGTTTCCGAATGAATTGCGGGTGAAGGTGAGAACGGCTGCAATTTCATCGTCCTTAAGAAGATTCTCGAAAGGCGTCATAGGTACTTGTCCCGGGTATTTTCTGCCATTAACCTCGATCGGACCCATCAATCCCTTGAGGGTCAGTTTGATGAGCCGATCCGGATCACCCGTTACCCATGAAGATTTGACTAAAGGAGGAAGACCAGAGTCAGGCAATCCCTTGCCGTTTGACTGGTGGCAGGTCACGCAATGTGCTTCGCGATTATAAATTTCAGCGCCATGAATAAAAAGCTTGGCGTCTTTTTCCGACAAATATTTCGGCGGTGATACCTTGTCTTTGCCGGCTTCGGGGGGAGCAGGAGCGTTTTCGAGAACTCCTTTAGTGTATTCGTAGGTTGTTTTGTACTGCTTGTGAATCTCCTTGCTCTCGGCGGCGGATAGAATTTCCAATCCGATCTTTTTGTTCGTGAAGGAGGCTGCAACGACCGCCTCCATTCTTACACGGCCATGGGCATCGTTTGCAGCGTTCAAGAGCATTTTTTTGCGGTTCACGAAAAACGGATTCTTGTCCATATTGAAACGAAGCACGCGAACGGCTGCAGCCCGGATTCGGTGGTCGGATGATTCGAGAAGCTTCCGCAGGAGACCAAAGTCCGTTTGCTTGGCGCCCCAAGTTACCCACAGAGCCTCTAACTTGAGTCTTTCGTGCGCTTCATTGGGCAATGCTTCAACCCACTTCAATGTAGCCTTGACAACCTCCTCTGAATTGCGGCCCCGAAGCTCGCGGCGAGTCCGGTAGCGCGAGCGGTATTCGGGTAGCTTCAAGTTCTCCAGGAGTTGCGGAATGGAGGCGCCGGCAATATTGGCCGCCTTGACAAGAGGTCGGGACGGGTAGGTAACACGATAAATACGCCCGTGCACATGGTCGCGATTGGGGTCGCGAGCACTGTGTTGCATATGTCCGATCAAGGCGTTTTGCCAATCGACCACGTAGAGCGAACCGTCAGGCGCGAATTCGAGGTCGGTGGGACGAAAATTCAAGTCTTTGGAAACGATCAAATCCTGCCTGAATTCAGTACTGAAACCAGGGTCTTCATCAATCATCCTGTGTTGCTTTGTACCGAGGAAACCGATGTTGTTGTTGATCAATACGTCGCCTTGAACTTCATCGGGAAAGTGTCTGCTGGATACGAACTCCACCCCGGAAGTCGGGCGGACTTGGTTGGACTTCAAGATGCTGGGAGCTTTCATGTTGGCACCGTAGCGTGCCTTGACCATCCCGGGCAACATCCAGGAAAAACTCGTTCCGGAAGTATGCAGAAAAAGATCTTGTCCGTAGTCGTCGAAAGCCAGACCCCATGGGTTGGGAATGCTGAATTGGGAATAGCGGATGATGGTCTTTTGTTGCGGACTGTATCGGTAGAAACCTCCATTGGTTCCCCGCTGGGGTCCGAATGCGGATTCGACGTTGCTGTGTAGAAATACTCCTTCGCACATAATGAAAGCACCTGATGGGTCAGCGCAAAAAGCAGAGATGGCATGGTGGGTATCGTGGTCATCGAAGCCGGACAGCATGACCTCGCGCTCGTCATAACGGTCGTCCCCGTCGGTATCGCGCAAGCGGATAAGGCTGCCGCTTTGTGAAACGTAAACCCCGTCATGCGAGATCTCGAAACCGATCGGTATGTGAAGGTCATCAGCGAAGTTAATCTGCTTATCCGCCTTGCCGTCGTTATCGGTGTCTTCGAAAATGATGAGTTTGTCCTTGGGGAGAGGGTCGCCGATTCGGTAGTGCGGATAACTGGCCATCGTCGAGACCCAAAGTCTTCCTTTGTTGTCGAAGGCCATCTGAACGGGGTTGGCTAAATCGGGAAAACGCTCCTCGTCGGCAAACAATTCGATCTTGTAGCCTTTCGCCGCTTGGATTTTGCCCTCGGCTTCCGGACCGGGAACATAATCGAGATACCCGTTTTTACCGTTCTTGTTGTTGGGTACGTAGTTTGTCTGAACGGCGGGCAACTCGGATGTTTTGGCATCTTCTTGGGCAACGTCGAATTTTTGTCCTTTGACAGCGGCCCAAACGGCTTGGTCGCGGATTACGGTATATTCACGTGTCTTTTTGAGCTCGAAGGGATAGTTTTTGGGGCCGAACGGATTGTAACGGCGACCATATACATGGACGCCGTTTGGGACTTTGTAGTCGTTCAGCCAAAAGTAGTTTTTGTCCATGACAGCTTTGTGAGCAGCGGTTCGAAACTTGGATGCGGGTTTCACCTTATGGAAAAGGGCGTCGGCCAAAAAAGCGGAAAGTTTGCG
Source organism: Opitutia bacterium (assembly GCA_002730975.1). Taxonomy (GTDB): domain Bacteria; phylum Verrucomicrobiota; class Verrucomicrobiia; order Opitutales; family Seribacteraceae. The sequence goes on along the minus strand of PCBO01000112.1, from coordinate 4,546 downwards.
GTACCCCAAATCATTGAGCAGGGCTCCGTCGACGGTATGAGGTTCGCCATCGGCATACCAATTGTTCGAGGGACTAAAGGCGTCGACGAACAAAACCTCGTTTTGCTTGGCAACCTGACGCATCGCCTCCACATAAAGGATGAGGTTGGCGTTTTGCCTGGAACCGGAAGTTACGCCGACCATCGGTTGGAGCGCAGTCGGGGATACCAGGGCAAGCTTGGGAGCAGTCCGACCGTTGTACTTCTGGGCGAGGGTATGCTTAAGGAAGGCATCAAGTTCCTTCTTGAAGCGGTCCAACTCGCGTTTGCCGTCAAAAGAAGAATTGAAGCCGAAGAAGGCAAGCACGACATCTGACTCCAACCGGGTGAGCCATTGATCGGGTGACTCGAAATGACCTTTGGGCCCTGAAGTGGCCTGCAGTTTTTTGCTGATCAACTCCTTTGCTCCGGGAAAGGCATACTGGGATTGTTGTTCGCGCCCGGGATGTGGTCTGAATCCTGGGGTATTGCCTTCGTCGCAAAGGTTGCGGATGGTCAGGTTCAAGCTAGGGAAACGCAATTGGATTTCAGTCTCGAAATGGCCATAGTGAACCATTCGCGAGCCCATGCCGGAGCCTACCAATGAGATATGGTCACCCTTTTTGAGCTCAAGGGAGGCATGAAGATTGGCGGCAATGGCACATAGGAATGCAAACGGGATAAGTACGCGGAACGATTTAACAATCATAATGAAATTCGTTTATTTGAATAGGACGGGCAATAAACAATAATGCTTATTACAAAGCGTTTCTCAAATGTAATTTTTGTCCAGAGTAGCAAAATTCGGCATTTTCATTGAGGTACAACTCAGTTTACTTCCTCAGCGCCAACCTTGCCCGAAGACAATTTACTTATTCAAGCGATTATTGGTTTTACGATATGTCCGTGGACGTCGGTCAAGCGGAAGTATCGGCCCTGGTATTTAAAGGTCAGTCGCTCGTGGTCGATGCCCAACAAGTGCAGAATGGTAGCATGGAAATCATGCACGTGAACGCCGTGTTCGGCCACATTGTATGAATAATCATCAGACTGCCCGTACGTTAGTCCGCCTTTTACGCCGCCACCGGCAAACCAAGTCGAGAAATTACGGGGGTGGTGGTCGCGTCCGAAATTGGATGCGTTGAACTTGCCCTGACAGTAATTCGTTCGTCCGAATTCCCCTCCCCAGATGACCAATGTGTCCTTGAGCAACCCACGCTGTTTCAAGTCCGCGACCAAGGCATAGGATGCTTGATCGGTTTCCTTGCATTGACGCTTGATGCCTCCGGGCAGTCCGCCATGTTGGTCCCAACCGGGGTGATAAAGTTGAATGAAACGCACGCCTTTTTCCGCCAACCTTCGGGCAAGCAGGCAGTTGGCGGCAAAGCTCCCGGGTTTCCGAGCATCTTCTCCATACAACTTAAAGGTGGAGTCAGGTTCCCTTGCGAGATCGGTCACCTCGGGGATGGACGATTGCATGCGGAAACCCATCTCGTACTGAGCGATGCGCGTTTCCAGTCCGGGGTCGCCCGTCTTTTCCAGTTGGATCTCGTGTAGCTCCTTGAGCCGGTCCAACATTTTCCTCCGTCCTTCCGTGGATACGCCTTTAGGGCGGTTCAGGTAGAGAATCGCGTCCTTGTCCGCGCGGAAGCGCGTCCCCGCATGTTTGCCAGGTAAAAAACCACTTCCCCAAAGTCGGGAAACCAAGGGCTGACCTCCTTTGTTTTTGGTTACGAGAGTAACGAAGTTTGGCAAATTATCGTTCATTGACCCCAACCCATGGGAGAGCCAAGCACCCATGCTGGGACGACCGGGGAATTGAGAACCGGTCTGCATGAAGGTTACCCCCGGGCCATGGTTGATTGCTTCGGTGTACATGGAATTCACGATGCACATATCGTCCGCGGCTTTCGCAGTGTTAGGAAGGAGTTCGCTAATCCATTGACCGCTCTTTCCATGCTGGGAAAACTTAAAGGGCGAACCGACGAGTGGCAGGCTTGCCTGATTTCCCGACATTCCGGTCAAGCGTTGTCCCTTGCGGATGGAGTCAGGCAGTTCCTTGCCGGTTTCCTCCTTGAGCCGCGGCTTGTGATCAAAGAGATCGATTTGGGAGGGGCCTCCGGATTGAAACAAATAAATCACCCGCTTTGCCTTGGCGGTATGGTGCAGCCCATTTCCCGATTCCGCGTGAAGCATATTGGCTAGGGCCAATCCTCCCAGTCCTCCCCCAAAGCGGCTGAGGAAGGTTCTGCGGTCAAGCCCGATGGGAGATTCGAATCCAGTGCAGATGGTTGGAGGTTTCATAGTGTTGTAGCAACTTATCGTTTGGATAGGTTGGCATCGAAATTCATGAGAGTCGAAACCAGGATGGTGACGGCGGCGAGGTGGGATGGATCATCCGTTTGTACTTGGTACTCTCCAGTTTGAAGGGGGTTGCTAGCGAGAAACTCTTTGGCCTTCGTAGAATCGGAGAAGAATGCTTTTTGTTCGGCCAGTAATTGCTTGAGGATTCTGAACTCCTCCTCCTCCGGTTTTCGACTGGTAAAAAGGCGGAAGGCATAAAGTAAGAGTTCCCCGTCTTTTTCCTTTCCAAACTCTTCAACTAGTTTGTGGGCGGTTGCCCGGGCTGCTTCCAGGAATTGCGGACCGTTGAGCAAGACCAGAGATTGTGAAGCGGAGTCCGTGCGTTCACGACGGACCATGCAGACGTCTTTCTTGGAAGAATCGAAGGTCATCATAACCGGCGAAGGAGCTGTTCTTTTCCAAAAGGTGTAAAGGCTTCTGCGGTAGACGTTGGGAGCCCTGTCCGGATTGATCGGCTTGAAGGAAACTTTGAGGTCGTAAGGCCTGACTCCCGGTCCTCCCACTTTTCGCTGGAGCAAACCACTGGCCGCCAAAGCGGAATCTCGGATCATTTCGGCGGGAAGCCGGTAAGCAGGTGCTCTTGAAAGGAGAAGGTTTTCGGGATCAAGTTCTCGTCCCAACCGGGTGAACTGGCTTTTCTGACGATAGGTGGAAGAGAGAACCATGTTCTTAAACAGATGCCTGAGGTCCCATTCTGAATCAATGAAATCCCGGGCCAACCAGTCAAGCAACTCGGGATGGGTGGGAGGCTTGCCTTGGCTTCCGAAATCCTCCGAAGTGGAAACCAAGCCGCGACCAAAGATCATTTGCCAATACCGGTTGACCGTGACCCGGGCGAGCAATGGGTGGTCGGGCGAGGTCAGCCAACTGGCCAACCCCAAACGGTTTTTCTTTGATTCATATCCTTCGTCAGGGAGGAACTCTGGCGTTTGCGCAGTGACCACTTCTTTGCGATCGGAATACAAGCCACGGTTAAGAATATGGGTTTCCCGGTTTCCGGGCATTTCCTTCATCACCATGATTTCGGTCAGGCGCTGGCGCTGATTACCGAACGCTTGGCGGGCGGCAAACAAGTTCCCTTTTTGAACAAGGTATGAAGGATACTGGTATTCTAGGAAGACTTTATATTCATCTTCAGGACTCAACTCTTTTGCCTTCCCGGCAAGAATGGCAACCTCGGACGGATTCAAGGACCGGTCGTAGAGATAGAATTCGTCAAGCATGCCATTCTTGAACCCTCGGTCCCTCATCCTCTGAGCGAATCCGAGAAAAGGATCTCCCCCACCCTTGATCTCCCGGGTCAAGTGGTCCTTCACCACCTCGACATCCGCTAATTTTCCGTTTTCGTAGAGTTTCAATCCTTTCGCTTGACTCGATCCGTCGTAGCTCAGGGCGACGTGTGTCCACTCGTTTAGGGGAAGTTTTCTTTGCGAACGGATTCGAATGGCGTTACCGGGCCAGAAGTGGATCAGGGCAGGAGACAGTTTTCCATCTTCGATCAGTATTTCGTAGCCACGGCTTGCCGCATCGGTCCATGCCTTGGATCGGCGGACGACGACTGCCCGGTCCAGTGACTGAGCAGGCTTGATCCAAAAGACCATGCCGAAGGATTGATGCCGGTTGAAGTCACCGAATCCGGAAGGAAAGCTCAACGCATCGTCCCCGCTGAACCGGATCCCCTTCCCATGTTTTCCATCTGCCTCCTTATTATTCCCATTGGTGTTGGCGGATTTGGATGGATTGGCGGCGTTTGGAATGCGATTCCCTTTGCGATCATCAAACGAAAGGTAGGCGACCGGACTACCGAACCTTTGAGCTTCTCTTTGGATATTCCATTTGTTCATTAAGAAGTCTTCGACCTTTTGGATATCTGCATCGGACAGTGCTTTGTCGTAGACGAGCAGTTCTCCGATTTCCCCATCCCAATTGTATTTGCCCCCAAACCCACGATCCTTACCCACTCTACTTGCCGTCACGTTCCCCGATGTTTTGAGCGAGACTACGGATAGGCGGGTGGGGTAGGCAGAAGAGGCGTTGCCTGCAATTCCATTGATCCGTAAACTTCCCTTCCGAATGTTTTCATGAGTGTGTTTAGGATGCCAGAATTTGGAGCCGTTCGAATAAAAGTGATGAACCGAAGGATGACTCAGGGGCGATCCGAAATT
>PCBO01000111.1 GCA_002730975.1 Opitutia bacterium | reverse complement strand
GCAGCTGGCCGGAGTTGTTTATGCATTGACTGGAAGGGTTTGTAAGCTGGAAGAGTTCCGAACCCATGCCACCTATGACTTGAATGAGATCGAGCATGAAATTGGCATGGTGTTTCCTCCTAAGAAGCAATCATCAGAGGCTTCTGATGTGCTGCGTACTCCTGGCGAAGACGACGACGACGACGGTGACGACGACGACGACGGTGACGACGACGACGACGGCATGTATGATGAGGCGTTGAGCGATGACGGTGAGCGTCTTGTTAGGGAATTAAGACTCATTCATGAAGATGACACCGAGATACCTGTGTCTCATCGCGTTGATTATTACGGCGTTGGTGGTGTTGCGGACCCAAAAGACTTTTATGTTTGTCTGGAGGAGGATGCGAAGTGTTGCTCGCCGAAGAGGTCTGCTGCATCGGATGCAAGTCCGGCTCCCCTCGCTGAGACACCGGGACTGGTGCTTGCAGTGAGCCAGCAGCAGAACAAGAGCGAGGAGCAAGGGGAAGCACCCATGGACACAGAGCCCACTGTCGAGAAGAAGCTGAGCCATGAAGAGGTTTTGAAAGACCTTTCTGGTGAAGGTGAAGACAGCGAGACCGAAGAAGACGAGTCAACACTAAGCACCGAGCAAATAACTGCTCGCTTCACAGACTTCTACGACAACGTGCCGAAGAAAAAGCAGTCACATTACAGGACCCTGTTGAGAAATCTCAAGGACAATGTATTCCGGGGGAACGACTCCGATTGGATCGAAGAGGCAGTGAGGACCTTCCATCTAGCAGTGCTGTTGGATTTGAACCCAATGCATGCGCTCTCACTCGAATATCGCAAGCGACTAGTAAGGAAATTGGGGGATTCGGTTGGTTTCATGACAAAAGGCCCGTATTCGATTGCTTACGGCGAAGAGAATCTTAATGAATTCTACTTTAACAACCAGGACCCACATATTGAACTTCAGCGCTTCATGAAGGAAGAAGATTTCAAGGAACTGTTGGAGTTCATTGACCCCTTGCCAGAGAAAGAGGATCTTCAAATGACCTCTCCCATCGTTGAGAGTAGCGTTGCCCAAGCAGAAGAGGTACACACCCAACCTCAGATTGAAGAGAAGCCCGCTGCACCGGCCAAAAATGTTCCAGATGTCACGAAGGCAAAAAACACTGAACCCCCTGCGAAGAAGCAAAAAGAGGCAAACGCAAAGTCTCCCTCCGCAGGCGATGCCTCTAATGATGAGGCTGATGGCAAGAGTGAACGTCCCCGTTTTGAAAGAATGATCTTTCATAACGCAGATAACGTTGTTTCAATGGGTGCACTTGAACCACCACAGATCATGCGTCCAGGCAAAAAGGAGGAAGTTAAGGCTATCAAGAAAAGACTTCTCGAATCCTCTAGCAAGAAAAGGCGATCAAGAAAAGAACTGACCCCTAAGGAAAAAGAGGAAATTAGGCATTACTACAATGATCTTAAATCCTGCTCGGAAACCTTGCCAGCAACAAAGAGAGCAAAGAGCGAAAGCTCGGGAGAAGCCAGCTCCGGTACCAATTTGGCAGTGGGCGTTACGGAATGGGCTCAATCTTTCTGAGTGATAACAACCTCAAGCTGCCTGCTTGCCTGCCCGCGCTGCCGGCCTATGCCGCCGGCACCAAATGTGATTAAATTAAATGTGTGTTAGATACCGGTAAGGCGCCCCTAGGCCGGCCAGCGCGGCGTGCTCTTGGCGCCTGCGCAGCGACTCGTCGGTGATGGCGGCGGCGCTGATGCTGTCCGGAGGCAAGAGGCCGCGGTCGGCGCGGGACCGCAGCTCTTTGGCGATGCGCAGCGCCACGTTGACCCTTCCGGTCTCGACGATGCGGCGGTGCGCCAGCTCGTCGAGCGGCTCGGATGGGAAGATGTACCGCGGCTGTCTGGCCCACTCGCTCTGCAGCGCGGCGTCGGCGGTGGTCACCAGCGCGCTAGACACCTTCTCAGGGCAGTGCAGCGGGTTGAGGATCTTCAGCGTCTTGGACGGCTTGCGTTTCAACTGCATCACACCGAGGCGGTCGTAGTCCTTGGTCATCTGGTACAGCAGCACCTCGCGCTCCTTCACCTTGGCGTGCGCGTAGTCGTGAACCACCTCCGAACGGTCGGCTCCGGTCCGTGCGGCGCTGGCCCACGCAAGCACCGCCTGAATGTCGATGCGCACGTAGCTCGGAGGCTCTTGATTTTGTTTTTGTTGCTCTTGATGGTGATGCCCACCGTAGCGCGAAAAAGCACCAGAGGACCTATCCGTGGGCAGGGCAGCTGCCTGCTGGTGCTGTACGATCTCGATCGGCCTGCGAAACGCCTTGTTTCGTCGCCCGCTTCTGGCGCCGCTTACACCAAGAATGCCGACATCCTCCTCCTCCTCCTCCTCCTCGTCGTCCTCCTCGTCCTCCTCGTCGTCCCCCTCTTCTAGACCGTCGCAATCGTGTCGCGCGTTGCCAAAGTTGCGTTCCATGGCACGAAGGTAGTGCTCTGCTGCTGGCTTCAGCTTGGACGTACAGTTTCCTCCCGTCGTCGTCGCAACGGTGGCAAAGACGTCGCTCTCGTCGCGGTTGCCGTACTCATCCTCCTGTAGCTGACGCTCGTGCACAATCTGCCATTGAAAGAGCACAGGAACAGGCATCGCCGTGAGAGTTGGATAGAGGAGAGCGTCGTCCTCATCGTCCTCTTCGTCGTCTTGTTCTTCTTGTACTTCATCGTCCTCATTGGCATCCTCCTGACGCTGCGACTGTCGCTGTTGCTGCTTCCTCCTCTTCTGCTTGTTCTTCCTCTTCTTTTCCTTCTTCTTCTTCTTCTTCTCGAAATCGCGGGTCTCGCGTGCTGCCTTGGCAAAGGCCCTTCTCTTCGCTGCATCGGGCTGATCAGCCTTCACAATGAAGTTGGTCTCGTCCGCGTCGCGGATCGCCTCCACAAGGCGCATCGCTGCCTTCCACAGCGAATAGAAGGACCTGCGACCAGAAGCCACCACACCAGCCGATAGTGTGTCTTTGAGCTTCTTTCGAAGCGCCTTGGCGAAGTTGTCGAAAGTGCTGTGCTCTCCGAACAGGCGCAGCACCTGCGTGCGCTTGGATCGCTCAGCAGTGGCCACCTCAATCACAATGGGCTCGATGGCAAGCAGTCGCATCAACTCATCGGTGACGGCCATGTTCTTCTCAAAGCAGGCCCAAAGCAAATCGGCGTTGTCCGGGGCAAAAATGTGGTCCTGTTCACCCGTTTTGGCGCTGAGCTTCCTGAACTCGTACTCCACGGGCACCACACTGTCAGCGCGGTCCTGCCACTTCTTCAGCGTGTCCATGATCACCGAGCAGCTGTGGTTCTTGTCCACCACGCAGTGACGCTGGTTGTAGGTCACGAGCATGTCGCACACGCGCTTGAGATGCTGTGAGTCTCCTGCGCCACCACCCGACTGTGGTGGCACGTGAATGTAAATGTACTCGTACGTCTTGGCGCCGCACTCGTCGCTGTCCGCGACTGCTGGCGCGTCGTCATCAAAGTTGAAACCATCGCCGTCGGAGAAGGCGACGGTGGGTGCCTTGGGCGGCTGCAGGAAACGCATCACTCGATCATACTCACTGGTGGGTTCACTGAACGCCCCCCGTCCCTGACGGAGAGTCTCGGGTCCTTCAGTCACCAAGGCGTTCTCCACCATGTGTTCGATGATCAGAGCAATGTGGTTCATCACGCTCTGGCTTGCGCTGCCGCTGTTCTGCAGCATCTGCCACGCGAACAGCGTGTGTTCCTCGGTGATCAAGAGAGGATCCACGCGGAGGAGTCGAGTCAGCTGCTTGATGCAGACCTCCTGAGAAGGCGGCAGGCCACTGTCGCGGCGGTTGACGAAGCTTCCCCCTCTAAGGTCGCCACCATTGCCAGTGCCCTTCCTCATGAACTTCTGTGCCCACCACGCCTCCAACGAAAGCACGTAAGTGGCAGTCCATGCCCTTCGCTTCATGCGCTCCGAAACCGCAATGCCCTTTTCGCGGTGCTTGCGCACCACCTCGGAGGTCACCGCGTCGAACACTGTGCGATCCGGCATCTTCACTGTGCCCAGCCCGATCAACATCCCGACGATGTGGTGGAACCTCAGGTTCTGCCACATGTTGTGCTTGTGCTTCTTCTCGGCCATGGCCACGGCGTTGATCACGCCGTCCTGCTTCGTCTCGTACAGCGCGCTGACGGTCTCGCGCGCCGAGGCAGGCATCTGCAAGTGGTCGAATCGCGTCATCATGGCCTGCTTACTCTTGTTGACCACCCCAAACTTCGAAAAGACACTCATTTCATCGTTGGTCAGGACCCACATCACGCCGTTGGTGCGCATGCAGATGTTGCACACCATGAGCTTGTCCGACCCATCGGCGCGGTGCAGCAGCTGGTTGCGCCTCCTCTTCACGCGATTCTCGGTGAGCTCGGCCTTCTTGGACTGAACCTCGTTGTAGAACCTGGGGTGATTCTCGTTGAGGCACACCGGGGTCTCCGGGTACAGATTGCAGCCTCCTCGCTGCAGCTGGCGATCCGGGTCGATCTCGCTCGCCTCGGTGGACTGGCCACACTCACGGAAGATGGGCTCTCCAAAGACAGATTCGACAATGGCTGCGATAAAGTTCTTTCCGATGCCACCCTCTCCGTCGAAGATGAGGTTGAACTTCAGGCCGTCGTCAGGGATGATACCCGTGCGGAGCGACACGTGACACTTGAGGGCAATGTCGTGGCCGGTGAAGACCCCTTTGATGTATTCGTAGTACCTCACGTAGTCCATGAACAGGTTGGCCAAGTCGCTGAGTTGGGGGTTGAAGCCCTTCTCGCCCATGCAGTACTCCTCGTCTGTCTTCAACAAGGGCTCCTTGAGCACCGCGGCCTGAGCGGCACTGAGCCCAAGGAGCTGACGATCGGCGTTCCTCGCCAGCACCCTTGCTTGCCGCACAAGCGTGGCGGAGAGCGCCTCGGCCCTGCCCTCCAAAGCGTCGATGGTGAGCACGAGCCACTCCAGCTCGTCGGTGTCGACGCTTGCCAAGTCACCGTTGCTAGCCGCGAGCACCTTGGACAGGCGAATGCCAAGCTCTTCGTCGTCCTTGAGGAAATTCCTTGCGTCAGGGGTTTCTTTCATGTCGTCCACCACCGAGCGGGGGTTCTCCAGCCGCCACCGCTGCCGGCGCAGCTCCTCGTCCATGTCCTCCTCGGGCTGCAGCAACCGCCGCATGGTGTCACCGTCGCGGCGCTCGGCGGGGAGGAAGGCGATGGAAGCTCCGCCGTTTGCAGCCTTGGCGAAGAGACCACGGTTAGCCTCGGCCATTGTTCCAAGGGCGTCGTCGCCACCAGCGCTGAACATGATGCACTGCCTCGGGTTCATGGTTCGCTGCGCTCCAGTGGCCTTGGCCCTCAGGTTCTCGAGATGTTCCAAGTAAGCATCGAGCGGGTTCATCAGGTTTTCCCAGTCGCCCTCGATGAAGTGCTCCTTGCTGATGCACATGGCCGCCGTGGTGATGCCGTACTTGACGAAGCGCTGTGCGTTCTGGCGCGACATCGGCGGGAAGGTGATGCCGCGGCACCAGTCAGGCGGGTACTCCAGCTTGACCAACTTGTGCACGTCGACCGCGTCCTGAATGTAATGGAACGCTTCGGTCTGCATGGGATCGTAGCCGGTGTGCATGGCCTTCTCTCGAGCGGTTGCGAGAAGCTCTTCCAGATGCTCGAGTTCCTTCTTCCAAGCTTCGTTGTCATGAGGACCGATGCGACGCTCCAGCAACATCGCGCGGGTTTGCTCCAGGCCGGAGACTTCGGCCGTTGCCACGGGATCCTGTCGGAAGCTGTCCCGCCAGAGGCACGTGTGCATGCCGAACACCTTGGTGGCGGCGTAGACGGGTGCCTGTTTCTGCTTTTCGTGGACGATCTTCCTCATTTCAAGCGTATGGCTGTTCAGGATGGGGTCCGCCGTCTGGCCCTGTTCTGTGACATCAAGGGCCTCGGCGGCGATGCGCCAACGCCGTAGCGCCTCCTTCCTGTTCCACTCCTGATTCTCCGCACGGTGCCGACGATAGTTACCAGACCCAACACCGCGCTGCTGCCTCTTCTGTTTCTTCACGGCCTTGCTCGCAAAGATCTTGTCTGTACTGCCCGTCTTGATGTACCGCTCAGCGACAAAGTTGGTTGCCCACTGCAACTTGTGCACGATACGGTTGCGCTCTTCTGAGTAAGGAGAGCCCTCGTCGAATGAAGGCGAAAATGGAGTGCCAACACACGCTTCTCCTTCTTCACCGCCAGATTCGGCTGCCTCTGCTCCTTCATCTTCTTCGTCCTCGGCTTCCTCATCGTCCTGTTGGAAAATGGAGTCCAACTCCGAAGACAACCCTTTCACCACAAGGGCAAACCTCCACGCCGCGACGCTCCCAAAACCAAAATCGTAAATTGCCTCTAGGTAGACCTCGTCTCTCACAAGGTCGTTGTTGCAAAAAGCCTTAGCCAGATCCTGGAAGATCTGAAATTCCACCACGTGACTGTTCAGCAAGTGGTGCCCAAAGTCCACGCCCTTTTGAGGCGCAACGGCTCCCATTGTCACAGAGACTGGCACAGTGATCGCCAAGGGCACCGTGTAGTCCCCTTGCCATTCGTCCCCCTGTCCACCCCCTAGTTGCTCTTCTCCAACAACAACAGCGGGATCCCCCCCGCCATCGTCATCGTCGTCATTGCCAGGGGCAAAATCAAAGTGTAATCTTCCCCTTTTCCTTTTGTCTTCGTAATCCTTGTCTGTCTCAAAGTTTTGACGTCTCCTCAAATCGTGAAACATCGAAACGCGTTCATAGGACGCAAACTCTTTGAGGCCTTCAGGGAGGTCTTGGATCTTCCATCTCAGTCTTGGAGTGCAGTCCTCTGCGCACTTCTCGTAGAGGTCCATCCTTTTGCTGTCCGGAATGGGACTCGGCCAATGACCTTTGAAACTCCAGTGAGGAAGGGCCGATTCCCTAGGATTGAATTTGACAATCTTCTTTTCGCAGTTGCCGGAGGTGGTCATTTTTTCCCAGAAGTGACAATCGAGAGACTTCCTCTTCAACCTTTAGAGAGAGGGAGAGAGGGGTGAAAGGTGCGTAGGAAGGAATCGAGGGCGTCTTTGCACAACGCATCACCTTGGCGGACGAAGTGAGTGAAGAAAGGGAGGTGACCGATTGTCACTTTTGGTTCGACGACCTCCACCATCCCAGGGCGCTCTTTTATAAGCAAGAAATTTAAATACTGGCCGTTGCGGTTATTTGTGCACGTTGGGCACCTGCCGTTTTTTTAGCCGTTGGGCGTAAACAACCGTTAAACCTGGACCGTTGAGTTTATTTGGAAAAGTAATAAAAGGCAACGGTGCACAATGTGCACCGTTGCAGTTCATAAAGAAGCGAAGGTAAGGCAAATCAATAAAACCAAGAAGAAGAAGCATGAGTTCCAAAGAAATCCTTCAAGATATTCTCTCTACGTTCCCTAAGGGATTTCTTGATCCCAATTCGGTTCCCAGCAAAGTTCAAGGCTTTGATGTGAAGGACGGCGCGATGTGCAAGAACGCATCTTGGCAAGGGATCGCTGCTCAAATCGCACTGCCTCCCTTGAGCGCCGAAGAAAACATGATGAGAAAGGAGAAGAAAGACCAAACGATTCACTTTCCCCCAAGCTTTGGCGGAAAGGAAAAGGAACATCTGCCGTTGGAGGCAAGGAAGGAAACTGTGAACAGCACCAAATTCGCCATGAGACTGGTGCGTGACTCTGTTCACCACCAGCGCCTGAAGGTGCTTGACGACGCCATCTGCTACGCCGTTGCGAGAGCCGCCATTGCTTCAGGGAAGGCTCCCTTCAAAAAGGACGACGACGTGCATGCTATCCGTGGGAAGATCACATGCATCCTGAAGGACAACAATCCGGAGGAGTACGCACCCGTTGCTGAGATGGTGATCAAGAAGGTCCCTGACATCAACCACAAGGATCAAGAGTTCTCGCTTGGTTACACGACGAAGAATTACAACACAGACGGCCGCAGGGGGCTGAAGGTCGACAAAAAGAACCCGACATTTGGTTGGAGAAACCTGGAAGAGCATCTCAAGAAGGGCGCTGCGGTGCACCACGCCTTTGGCTACTTGGATTACGCGTCGCTGTTTGTGAAGAACAAGAAGCTTGACTCGATGCACATTCAGTTTCAGCTGCGGTGCATTACGCTGGGTCCAGATGACAAGCCAGTTGACCAAATGATCCCTGGCCTCGAGAACGTCTCTGATGACGACGAAGAAGGAGACGAAGAAGATGGAGAAGAAGGAGAAGAAGAAGCCGTGGAAAGGCCTTTGAAGCGCGTGAAGGAAGGAGAGACTGCTGGAGAGCATAGCGATTAAGGCCTGGTTTTTAATTATATAAGTAGCAAAGGTGGCCGGGCTTCCCGTGCGCGCGCGGCGGCCTTGCTGCTGGTGATTAAGGGAAGAGGGAAAAAAGTAGGGGAGTCAGACATGCCAGTGGTAGCGGTTGTGCCACAGCCGGAGGAGTGCAAAGAGCTGGGTCGCGGCTCTTTCGGTAAGGTGATCCTTCTTGACGTTGACGACGGAGATAAGCATGATAACAAGGCGGGCGTTGGTAAGCATGGCCGTGCGTCGCTTTTCTCCATCGCCGATCCCAAACGGCGGCAACTGCGGCGACGGTTCGCTTCTCCTTTCGACCGGCCTGCGCTCAAGCTGTCCACAGAGAAAGACGGCGAAGCCCCGCTCCGCCGCGAGATCGACATCCACCACCGCCTCAACCTCGCCTCACAGTGTGCAAGAGAGCACCTGATTCAGGGCATCCCTGTGCAGTTGGTGACCTGCATCGCAGCAGAAACAGCAAAAGATTTCTCCTTCAACGCCGTGCTCATGCCGAGGATGAACTGTTCCCTCTTTCGGTACATGCGTTGGCGGGGACTCGGCGCCACACAGGCAGAGGTATCCTCGTTTATACGGCAAGTGCGTTTGGGCCTGCTGCAGTTGCACGCCATGGGCATCGTGCACGCGGACCTCAGTACGGCAAACGTGCTTCTGCTCTATGGAACCAACCAAAACAACAGCAAAAGCAACGTCCCGACACTGTGTCTTGCAGACTTTGGTAACTGCAGGTTCGTTGGATCCGATATGAAGCAGTTCTGCGTGGACGAGTACGTCACCTACCTTCACCCTGATCTTTTCTTGCCACCTCGTTTGTTCTGGCAGCAGCAGCAAGCACTGCTGGAGCAAAAGGAGCAGCAGGATCGCAAGCGGCGTCGAATCGCACCAACAATGAAGACACCGCCGCCGCTGCCCCCCAAAGCAAATGTGAGGTTTGATGCTTGGTCGTACGGCATGCTGGCTTGCGAGCTTATGATGCACTGCACGCGCGGCGGTGATGCCCGCATTGAAGCCTGGGCGAGACACGTCAAGGGGACAGAGGCTCACGCCTTCATGGCGTCTGCTGCCATCAGAGGAGGTGCCCTTGAGAGCCGCATTGAGCACGTGGCATCGGCCTTTGCGCGGGGGGACTCCAAGGTCAGGATGGCGTGGGTCAAGCTCGTCGAGGCTGGCCTCTGCCTGAGGCCGCAACGGCCTCGGCTACCGGGCGGTGGCGCCCCGCACTTGGAGGCGACGGCCTGCTCTATTGTCCCCTTGATGGTTAATTAAAGGTACCCGCGCGTGCTTAATCGGGCGCTCCAGGCAAGCTGCCATGTGCGTGCGCGCGGGTACAGACCCCGTGGTAATATTCGTGCCGTTGGTCCTGTGCCAAAAATAGGCCTTTGGCCGTATCCCTGTCACTAGTGACCGATTTGCAGGTTCTCAAGGGCCTTTTTCTAAAAATAGATTAATGGGGGTACCTTAAAAAACTTCCCGGTAATGTCTCTGGTTCAAGTTGCCTTATAAGGCAATGCTATTTTTAGAACATATCCAACGGCGCGAATTACAGCCAGGTGCGTACCCGCGCGCATAACGGCACCACGGCAACATCGGTGTTCCTTCTGCTTTTGTGCGCGCGGGTACGCACCTGGCGATAATTCGCGCCGTTGGATGTGTTCTAAAAATAGATCTTTGGCCGTATCCCTGTCACTAGTGACCGATTTGCAGGTTCTTAAGG
>PCBO01000110.1 GCA_002730975.1 Opitutia bacterium | reverse complement strand
GGGGCTTGACAAGGTTACTCTCCGAGCGCAACCTCACCAAAAACCTTAAAAAATCGCCCCGCGGGTCGTCGTCCCGCCGGGCAAACCCAAACCCATTCAACCCTTTTCAATCATGAAGAACTTCCCGCCCGCCTTTTTGACCGCCGCCGCCTTGTCGCTCGCCGGATTCGCCAACCTCGGGTTTGCCGAACGATATGAGACCGTAATCGTCAAGACGGATGATACGGCTTCGATGAATAACGCTGCTGCAGTCGCCTACCTCAAGTCCAACGCCTGTATTTCCACCCAATCCATAGAAATTCCCACAGGTGAAGTTGCCTATGTGTTTGCATCAGGTGCCGTTGCTAGACCTAACGCGACAAGTCAACATACATATAATCCATCTGTCGCTTTCTTGCCGTCTATACTAGTTGATGTTGATGGTCTTGATTCTAATCAAACCATCAATAGCGGATGGGATATTCATTCATCAAATTGGAATATCTCAACCGGTACCAGTCCTGCATGTTCAAATATAAGTTCAGGCGTTCAACCTGTAGCTGGACCAGCTAGTATTCGAATACAGATAAAACCAGAGTCTGGCAGAGCTACAAATTTTGGAGGAAACTACTGGTCTAGGTCTGATGCAGGCAACTGGGACTTCAAAGCCTCCGAGGCATACGTCACCTTTCGCATCGTCGGGAGCGAAAAGGAAGTCTCCAAGAAATTCGCCACGGTTATTCCGGAGAATGCGCCGGGCAACGTAAGCATCATTCTCGAGCAAAGCACCGACCTCATCAACTGGACGGCGGTGAATCCGGGTTCCTTCCCGCCGAGCACGGCCAAGCGCTTCTTCCGCGTACGTTCCCAAGAGTAACCCCGCTCACCCACTCTTTGCAGTGTATACGCCGAACGCCATGAAAAGGCGCGCGGAAAGGGTTACGGGCCAAGCGTTCTTGGCGGCGACTTGCTTGTTGCTGGCCTTCGCCGGCTCTCTCTTCGGGCGGGACGACGACCCGCGCGAGATCACCATCGTCCACCCCGACGGCACGCAGGAGACGCACATCCTGATCGGGGTCGGCACCACCAGCTTCGAGGGCTACAACTTCCCCAAGGACGTCTTTCTTTCCAAGCCCGACTTCGACGAGAACGTGGCCCCGGGACAGGTCATCACCCTATCGGTCAAGGATCCCGACATCGGGGACGAGCACGAGTTCGGGCTGGTCGTCGGCGTAGGCGGGGAGGACAACTCCGCCTTCACCCTCGTGGGGAACGAACTGCGCTCCAACGCCACCTACGACTACGAGGCCAAGAACGCCTACTCCGTGCGCATAAGCGCCACCGACCTATCGGGCCTCAGCATCGTAAAGAATTTCACCGTCACCATAAACGACGACCGCACCGAGGATTTCGATAACGACGGCCTGACCGAGGCCCAGGAGGAGGACGTGCACGGCACCAGCGACCTCGATCCCGACAGCGACGACGACGGTCTCGTGGACGGCCCCGAGGTGAACGTCCACAACACCGACCCCACCAAGCCCGACACCGAGGGCGACGGCATGCCCGACGGCTGGGAACACGTAAACGGTCTCAACCCGCTCGCCAACGACGCCGCCAACGACGACGACCTCGACCAATTGAGCAACCTAGTGGAGTACCAGCGCTCGACCGACCCGCAGGACGCCGACACCGACCAAGACGGATTTTCCGACTACGCCGAGGTGGCCGCGGGCAAGAGCCCTGTAGACGGTCTCAGCCTCCCCGTACCCGCACCCAACGTTCCCCAGTTCATGAACTACGCGGGGCTCGTGAAGGTGGGAACGACCAACTTCACGGGACAAGGAAAATTCAAGTTCGCCTTCGTGGAGGCAAACGGCACCACACTCTGGAGCAACGACGGCACGAGCGTGAACGGCTCCGCCCCGCAGGGAGAGGTAACGATACCCGTGCAGGACGGCCGCTACGTTCTCGCCCTCGGGGACGTATCGCTCGCCAACATGCTCGCCCTGCCCGCCTCCGTCTTCACTCGCAACGACGTTCGACTGCGGGTGTGGTTCGACGACGGCGCGAACGGCTCCCAGCTCCTCTCGCCCGACCGGCGCGTGGGCTCGGTCTCCTATTCCATGGTCGCGGGTTGGGCCACCAACGCCCTCACCGCCCGCGAACTGGCGCGACCGCCCGAAGTGCTCGGCGTGGCCCCCGTAAGCCTTTCCGACGCCGCCAACGTGCGCTCCCTCTACCACGTGAGAGGTCCCGCCGGGCATGCCCTCGCCATCAAGCTTCGAGCCATGGGCACGGTAAACGTATTTTCCGTGGAAGGCCTCCCCGCCGGACTCACCGTAAACGTTGCCAACGGGTTCATCCAAGGCAACCTTCCCTCCGAGGCGGGCAACCACGAGATCACCCTGAAGGCGACCAACTCCTACGGCACCTCCCCACCCTTCACGCTCTACCTGGTGGCGGAATGAACCCCGTCCCAAAGGCGGGATTGCTTGGTTCAATGTTTGGAAAAAAGTTTTCTCATTTGACGGAGATAGGAAGCCTTTGCGCTTTTGTTGCATTCTCCGTATCCGTAAATGCCGACCGCCAAAGCGCGGACTATTCGGTGACGGCGGAGGCCATCGCCCCAATCGCGGGCGAGGCGAACTCCACCAATTACTCCCAGTTCACCGCCGCCGAGGCGATCGCGGGGTTGTCCATCAAGAACCTGCCCGACGTATCCAACTTTGCCGGCTTCATCGGCCAACTGCCGACCGAGCCTCCACCCGAGATCGTCCCCGACCCACCCGCCGACACCGACGGCGATGGTCTCTCCGACGACGACGAAGTGGTCCTAGGCACCGACCCGAACAAAGCGGACACCGACGGCGACGGCGACGACGACAAAGCCGAGGTGGACGCGGGCACCGACCCCAAGAACGCCGCCTCCAATTCGAACAACGTTCCCTCCCAACTCGTTTCCGGCTTTCTCTCCGTGCAGGAGAACAAGCCCGCGGGGACCATCGTGGGCGAGTTCAACGCCACCGATCCCGACGCCGACGCCACCTTCGCCTTTTCCCTCGCCGACGGCAACGGCTCGACCCACAACCACCTTTTCCAACTGGAGACAAACGGCACGCTGAAGACGGCCGACGCGCTGGACCACGAGACCAACACGTCGCTCACAATCCGAGTAAGAGTGAACGACGAGCGGAACGGGACACTGGAAAAACCATTCACCGTTGTGGTGCTGGACGACGCCAACGAGGACAGCGACGGAGACGGCCTGACCGATGCCGCCGAACTCGCCCTGGGCACCGACCCGAACAACGTCGACACCGATGGAGACGGGGACATCGACAAAGCCGAGGTGAATGCGGGGACTGACCCGAAGAACGCCGCCTCGAACTCGAACAACGCCCCCTCTCAACTGCTCGCTGGTTTCCTCTCCGCGCAGGAGAACCGTCCCGCGGGGACCATCGTGGGCGACTTCAACGCCACCGATCCCGACGCCAACGCCACCTTCGTCTTTTCCCTGACGGACGGCAACGGCTCGACCCACAACCATTTTTTCCAACTAGACGCGAACGGCACGCTGAAGACGGCGACCATCTTCGACCACGAAGCCAACGCCTTTCTCGCCATACGCGTACGCACGACCGACGAGCGGAACGGGACACTAGAAAAACCCTTTACCGTGGTGGTGCTGGACGACACCAACGAGGACAGCGATGGCGACGGCCTGACCGATGCCGCCGAAATCGCTCTCGGCACCAACCCGAACAAGGTCGACACCGACGGCGACGGCCACAACGACAAGGCCGAGGTGGACGCGGGGAAAGATCCGAAGAAGCCCTACAGCTACCCCGGTCAACCGGCGGCGCAGGACTTGCAGTTCAGCTACGGCGAGCATTCCTACGAAGTAATCGTCTCGGGCAAGAGCCTGAGCGCAGCCAAGGCGGCGGCCGAGGCCAAGGGCGGCTACCTAGCCCAAGTGGGAGACGCGGCGGAAAAGGATTTTCTGGTGTCAAAGCTGATCACGGCGGCGATCAACACGATCGGCGAACCGCAGGGTCACCGCATGGCTTGGGTGGACGGCGCGTTCAGTCGAGCTCTCTCTCCGGATACCTCCTCCATTCACTCCGCCTCGGCCGGACAGTCGCTCGCCTACGTCATCGAGTACCCGACCCCCGAGCCGGAACCGGAACCCGAACCCACGCCGGAACCCACTCCAACTCCAACGCCGGAACCCGAACCAACTCCCACGCCCGAGCCTGAGCCCACGCCCGAACCGGAGCCAACGCCGGAGCCGGAACCCGAACCTGCGGAGACCTACAAGGCGATGGTACGTACGGCCAAGCCGAGCGAGATATCGAGCACAGGGGCGAATGCGACCGCCACCGTATTGACGGATGGTGGAAGCGAGATCACGAAATTCGGATTTATGGTGAGCGAGAGACTTTTCTTCTCGGGGAGTAACTCCGGAGTTACGGAAGCGCCCGGAATTTGGAATGCAACCAAAACCGGGTTCCATGCCGACTTTTCGGGGCTCGCCCCCGACAAACGATACTACCTGCGCGCCTTCGCGGTGAACGACAAGGGAATCTCGCTCAGCGCCCCCAAGCGTTTCCGCACGAACCCGGCGGGAACGGCCTCCCCCATTCCGGGAGCCGTCGCCGAGGGGAACGGCTGGTACCGATCGTCATGGCTAGGCTCGTTCTACCAGTCTAAAAACGGGTGGACCTTGCACGAGAGCTTGGGCTGGATCTACTTGTCGGGCAACCCGCCCGAGGGAATCTGGTTCTGGTCGGACGACTTCGGCTGGCACTGGATCTCCAAGGGCGTCTGGCCCTACCTGTGGTCCAACGCGACGCAAGAATGGCTGTACTTCCTCGGCAAGCGCAACGGCCAAAAAATCTTCTTCAGCTTCCAAAACGGGCGCTGGCAACGTCGCTAGGAAGCCGGTTGGCAAACCAGCCGAAAATTCGGCATCCCGAACCACGATCCAAACTGGATTGCCGCCTCAGCTCTGCGGGCTTCTTCGCAATGACAGATGGGGAGCGCAGTGCGGTCGACCCCAAGTTCAACTTGTCGCCAAGGACTTGAAGAGGACCTGAATCTTTTCGGGATCCTTGATGCCGGGAGCGGACTCGATGCCGCTGTTGGCATCGATGCGGTCGGCGCCGGTGGCGGCGATGGCATCGAGCGCATTGTCGGGGGATAGGCCCCCGGCGAGAATCCATTTCTTTTCGGGAAAACTTTCCTTCAAGCCGGCGAAGCGGGACCAATCGGCGGTATGCCCGGTGCCCCCGTAGGCATCCTCGGCAAAGGCATCGATGAGGAAGGCCTCGGCGAAATCCAGAAGGTCATCGGGAAAGGGTTGATCAGGCGGCAACTTGGGAGCGAGCCAAAGGTTTTCCCGACCCACGACTTCCGCCCATTCCGCAATTCGTTCGCGGGGAAGATCATGCGGAAAATGAAGCTGATATCGGGCGAAGCCTCCTGAGGAAATGCCAGCGAGACGTTCAGGGTCGGGATCGACGTCCACCGCGACTGGCTTTTCGACGGGCACGGGCAGAGCCGCCATTATGGCGCCTACCTGCTCCAAAGTTATCGCACGGGGAGATTTCTCATATAGAATGAAGCCAAGGTGGGACGCGCCAGCATCCAGGGCGGATGCTCCGTCGCGAGCGCGAGTGATCCCGCACACCTTGACCAATGGAAGAGACGGGCTCATGCCTTGCTCGGGCCAAGATTCTTCACGAGGGTTTCGACTACGGCTTCGAGAGATGACTTGGAAGCCTCGATATCGACGCTCAGACCGTTCTCCTTTAGTGACTCTGAAGTAACTGGTCCGATGCTGCAGTGAATCGGTTTGAGGGCGCCTTCCACAAGGGTGAGGACATCCTCCTGCTCGGCGAAGGAATCCGCGGTGGATGAACTCGTGAACACGATGGCGTCGGCCCCATGGTTGCGGTAGGAGTCTAGAGCCGGCGCTTTCTCCACGTCGGCGTAGTCGGTCTCGTAAAGGGGCATGACGTCGACGATGGCGCGACCGATCTCCTCGAGCAGCTTGACGAGAACTTCACGGTTGCGGTTCCCCGTGACGACGAGGACGTTGGCGCTATCGAGGCTGTCCGTGTCGACGAGGGCCTTGGCCAAGTGCTCGGCAGTGGAATCCTCGGGGACGAGATCGACCTCGAGGTTGAACTTCTCGACCTCCTTGGCAGTTGCGGCACCCACGCAAGCGATGCGCATGGGACCGAAGCTCCGAATGTCGGAGAAGGCACGAAAAAACAAATTGAAGAATTCGCGCACGCCGTTGGCGCTTGTAAAAAGCACCCACTCGTAGGAGGCGATACAGGAAAGGACCTCGGCCACGACTTCCTTTTCGCAGGCTGGTTTAACTTCGATGAGAGGAAGCTCCAAAACCTCGGCACCGGCCTTTTCGAGCATACCCTTGAGCTTGCCCGCTTGCTCGCGGGCACGGGTGACGACGATGCGACGGCCGAAGAGCGGACGATCGGAAAACCAATCTTGTTGCTGAGCTAGGCCGACGGCGTTGCCAACGAAGATTACGGCGGGTGCCACGAGCCCGGCCTTCTCAATCTCATCAACGAGCGACCCAAGGGTGGTGAGCACCTTTCGCTGGGCGGACAGGGTACCGTGACTTACGACGGCGGCCGGACGATCCTCGCTGAGCCCCCCGTCTAGAAGCTTGTCGACGATCTCACGAATTTTTCCCATTCCCATATAGACGCAGAGGGTGCCTCCGGCTGCTGCGAACTTGGCAAAGTCGACTCGCAGAGATTCTTTCTCGAGATCCTCGTGCCCGGTAAGAAAAGCGATGGAGGATCCGAAATCCCGGTGGGTCAGCGGGATGCCTGCATAGGCGGCGCAAGCGAGAGCGGCGGTCACACCGGGAACGATCTCGTAGGGCACCTCGGCCTCATCGAGAACAGTCATTTCCTCTGCGCAACGGCCGAATACGAAGGGATCACCACCCTTCAACCGGAGCACCCGCTTGCCCTCTTGCGCCTTGTCCACGAGAAGTTTGCAGATTTCCTCCTGGGGCATGGTGTGCCGGCCGGGTTGTTTGCCTACGTCGATTCTTTCGCAATCACCGGAAACCTTTTCCAACAGTCGCGGATTGACCAAGTTGTCGTAGACCACGACCTCGCAAGAGGACACGAGCTTCATCGCCTTGACGGTTACGAGGTCGAGGTCGCCGGGACCGGCGCCGACTAGAAAAACTTTTCCTGAATCGCTCATACTTAGTTCAATGCGTTAAGAGCAAGCTCTACGGCTTCGGCCACGGACAAATCGGCAACGTTGACCGAACAACGGCCCTTGCCTCCGTGAAAGACGAAAAATTCTTTGCCACGAAGGTGAGCGCCGATGGCGACTTGGCAACCACCACCCAATGCCTCCAGCAAGGAGCGCTCGAGATCGACCTGTTTGGAAGTTGCGGGATCGCAGGCGACTTGAAAGCGTTCGACGTCCTCCTCGCGGACTTGCAAGGCGATGGCAGCCTGACCGGGCGCGGGCACCATTTCATCGACCGAAAAAGGCCTAAAACCAAGGCCGGGGAAGCTCTCGATTCCTAAGCGCTTGAGCCCGGCGGCGGCCAGTACGGTGGCATCGGCTTCATGCTCCTCCGCAATTTTGCGAAGGCGAGTCCCGACATTACCCCGAATCTCCTTCCATTGGGCTTCGGGGAAACGCTCCGAAAGCTGGGAACGCCTACGGGGGCTGCCGGTGGCGATGACCCGAGGGATGTCGACGTCTTCGCGGAATACAAACATGTCTCGCGGATCCTCTCTAGGGAGATAACCGGCGAGGGCAAGACCCATCGGCATGTCGGTTGGCATATCCTTGGCGCTATGAACGGCGAGGTCGGCCCGGCCCTCCAGAAGGGCGGTTTCCAACTCCTTCGTAAATAGACCCTTGCCGCCTTCCTGCTCAAGAGACCATTCGAGTTGTCGATCTCCCGTCGTGGAAAGGGGAAGCAATTCGACCTCGGCGCCCATCTCGGTCATGAGCGCTTCGGTGGCCAAGTCCGCCTGCTTCAAGGCAAGCGGACTTTTCCGCGTGGCTAAGGTGATATGTGTGGCGGTTTGGGTCATGGTCCGGAAACGACGACGCGGAAAAGGATGCCCTTTCCCGCGTCGCGCGAAAAGTTCTTAACGAAAGAGATCAACCGTAGGCGGCTTGGGCTCCCTTGATATTCTTTTTCGGAATCCATGGCATGAGAGAACGAAGTTGCCGACCGGTAACCTCGATCGGGTGCTCTTCTCCCTCCTGAAGAAGCTTGTTGTAATTGGGAAGCCCGGCTTGGTATTCCTTTACCCACTCCTTGGCGAACTTGCCGCTTTGGATTTCCTTGAGGATGGTCCTCATGGAACGCTTGACGTTTGCATTGATAACGCGAGAACCACGGGAAACGTCGCCGTACTTGGCTGTTTCCGAAATAGAGAAACGCATGCCTGCGATACCAGACTCGATCATGAGATCCACGATGAGCTTCAGCTCGTGCAAACATTCGAAATAGGCCATCTCGGGAGCATAACCTGCCTCCACCAAGGTCTCGAACCCGGCCTGTACGAGAGCAGATGCGCCACCACAAAGGACGGCTTGCTCGCCAAAGAGGTCGGTTTCGGTCTCTTCCTTGAAAGAAGTCTGGAGAATACCGGAACGAGCAGCGCCTATTCCGGCCGCCCATGCCAAGGCAATGTCCTTGGAAGCCTTCGCAGAACCCTTGAGGACCGCAATTAAGGCGGGAACACCCTTGCCTTCCTTGTACTGGGAACGAACGATGTGGCCGGGACCCTTGGGGGCGACCATGATCACGCTAGTACCGCGCGGAGGCTTGATTAGACCGAAATGAATGGCGAACCCATGAGTAAAGAGGAGGGTCTTGCCCTTGGACAAATTCGGCTTGATTTCGTTTTCGTAGACCTCGGCCTGCTTCATGTCGGGCACCCCGATCATAATGACGTCGGCCAGACGAGTGGCCTCCGCCACGTCGACGACCTCGAAACCGTGCCTCTTGGCGACCCTGATGGACTTGCTGCCCTTGTAGAGGCCGACGATGACTTTGCAGCCGCTTTCCTTAAGATTTAGAGCGTGGGCATGGCCTTGAGAGCCATAGCCGATCACGGCGAGCGTTTTTTTCTTGAGAGAGGTAACTTTGGCCTCTTTTTGCGTATAGACTTTCGCGGGCATGAACTGACTTATTGATTGTGATTAGGTTGAATAGAAAAGAAAAACATGGCGGAAAAAGCTCAATTGTCGAGCTTCCCGCGTCGGAGGGAAACAGTACCGGTACGAGCTTGCTCGACGACGCCGAAGGGGGCAATGAGCTCCAAAAAGGCCTGCACTTTGCTCTCGTTGCCGGTAACCTCGACAATCAAGCTATCAGTGGAGACATCGATGATCTTACCTCGAAAGATATCGCATATCTGGGTAATTTCAGGACGTGACCGGGAGTCCGCATTTACTTTGACCACGACAAGCTCCCTACCCACGGCTTCGCCCTCGACGAAGTTCTGGATGTCGATGACGTCGATGAGCTTGTCGAGTTGCTTCACGCATTGATCGAGTGACTTGTCGTCACCCTTGAGCGTGGCGGTAATTCGAGAACGGCCCTCGATGTGAGTGGGCCCGACGTTGAGGGTATCTATATTGAATCCGCGTCCACTAAAAAGCCCGGCAATGCGAGCGAGGACGCCGAACTTGTTCTCGACCAGTACGGAGATAACATGTCGCATAGTATTGTTTAGTAGGTAGATGGTGGACGGCACAGGACTCGAACCTGCGACCTACTGGGTGTAAACCAGTCGCTCTAACCAACTGAGCTAGCCGTCCGTCACTTGTGCTTAAAAAAGGATGCCGTAGAATAGGGGAAGACGAGATAGAAGCAAGCGAGAAGCGCCGCGACTACTTAACGTTGACTCTAATTTTTTTAGGTCCGAGCCTAGGCATTAAGCCAGAACTCGAGCCACCGGAATTCCTGGAGGGAAAGAGCAGGGAGCGTAAAGCAGGGGAAGAACCGGAACCGGAAGTAGGGCTTGCAGGAGGAATTGCCCGAACAGAAGGCGAGGAGGATGCAGCACCTCCAACGGTAGTCTTGGTACGGCGAGAACCGAGCCTGTAAGAAGGTTGGACGGCAGAAGTGCGGGTAGGAGCAGGAGGAGTTACGCCTCGGAATTGGCCGGAACCCAAGCCCTTACCGGCGGATGGGGTGGGCAAATCCTTGGACCCTGCCTTTTGCACGGGAAACCCGGGTTCGGAAGATCTTCCTCTGCGAAACTGATAGCGGTTTACGTCCTGCAAAGACATTTTGTTCACATTGTTCATCCACTCGTCCACTCGTTTATCGAGGGCTCCATAAAAACTATCTCTAAATTCGACGGAAGCTACGGCGGGGGCGCGGGATGAAAGCGCACCACCGTCAACACTCTTGCCGGAAAGTGGAGAACGCTTGTCGAAGCCTCGGTCGAAAGAAAGAGTGTTTCCTTGATGAAGCTTCTGGGATTTGATTGCCGAATCTCCCATGGGAAAACGTTTACCGCCGAATCTTGAATAATTTTGGGGTATTTGCTTGAAGGGAATGCGACGATTAAAATTGGAAGATAATCCTGGTGACGAAATTCGCTTGGCGGACAAAACGTTAAGTTTGCCATCAAAAGCGCGTAAACGCTTGGTGAAATCGTTCTGACGTTGTTGCCCGTGCAAGGAAAGAACAACAGTTGTTAAGACTGCCGAGAATAGAGCTACTTTAGCTTTGCCCCCCATAATCTACCAAAAAAATCACATTAACTTGAGAAGCGCGAACTTTTTCTCTTTCCCAAAGACCTTCATCCCGCCATTACGAAAGGCTACTAAAACAAAGTGAAGACCTACCTAGATTTACTGGAACACGTCAAAAGAGAAGGCGTATATCGAGACGACCGAACGGGAACGGGGACTTGGTCCGTGTTCGGGGCGCAAGCTCGTTTCTCCTTGGAGGACGGTTTTCCGCTGCTCACAACTAAGAAACTGCACCTGCGTTCGATCATTCACGAGCTTCTTTGGTTTCTGAAGGGAGAAACGAACCTACAGTACCTTCACAAAAACAAGGTAAGTATTTGGGACGAATGGGCGGATGCAAATGGCGACCTCGGCCGAGTCTACGGAGCCCAATGGACCGACTGGAGAAAACCCGACGGAGGTTCCGTAAACCAAATCGAAGAAGTGATCCGTTCCATTAGAGAAAACCCGGACAGTCGCCGGCACATAGTGTGCGCATGGAACCCTGGCGAACTGGAACAAATGGCCTTGCCGCCATGTCATGCTCTCTTCCAGTTTTACGTCGCGGAAGGAAACCTTAGCTGCCAACTCTACCAAAGGAGCGCGGATGTTTTTCTCGGAGTACCCTTCAATATCGCCTCCTACGCCCTCCTTCTGATGATGGTAGCCAAAACGTGCAACCTTCGCCCAAAGGAATTCGTGCATACCTTCGGGGATCTGCACCTCTATTCGAACCATGAGGAACAGGCAAGAATCCAGCTTTCTCGAGAGCCAATGAATTCGCCTCGGATGTTGATCCACGGAAACCAAAAGGAGATCTCAGATTTCCGATACGAGGACTTCGAGTTGGTCGACTACGAACACCACCCCGCAATCAAGGCGCCAATAGCAGTGTAAACCAATGAGCTTTTCCTTAAAGGCAATCGCGGCGACATCCCTGGACAGAGTGATTGGAAAGGACGGGGACCTGCCGTGGCGACTTCCCGACGACTTGAAATGGTTCAAGAAAATCACCTCTGGCCATACTATATTTATGGGGCGCAAGACTTGGGATTCCTTAAGACGCCCCTTGCCGAACCGACGAAACGTTGTGTTAAGTCGCACCATGAAAGCGGTCGAGGGAATGGAAGTCATCCGCTCGCTCAAAGAACTCGAAACGATTGGCCTTTCAGGAGATGTATTTGTAATCGGCGGAGGCGAACTTTATGAACAGTTGCTCGCGCAATGCGGTGAGCTATACTTGACCACCGTCCTCAGGAAGGTACCCGATGGAGATGCTTTCTTCCCCGAATACGAGCACCTTTTCGATTCAAAGGAAAAACTGGCTGAAACGAAAGATTTCATCCTACAAAGATGGGTGAGAAAAACCTTAGATTCTTAGGGGTTTAGGGCATTAAGGTGAAAACAGGTTTCGATCTCTCTTATGGAATTACAGACAAGATCATCGGGAAAAGGTCTGAATTAATAATAAGGTTTTAAAAGCAGGTAAACGACCGGCCCGGTGATCGCCACGTAGAGCCAGACAGGAAAGACTTTCTTCGCCATCTTTCGATGCTTCTCGAACTGATTGGTAAATCCATAGACGAAAGTAAGCAGTATGAAAGGCAGGCTGATAGCCGCCAAGACGATATGTGAAAGCAAAATGGAAAGGTAAAACAAACGCATTCCGCCTGCCTCTTCCCTCTCCGCATCATTCAAGAAACCATCATCATCTAGATCTCCGTAAATCGTTTCGGCAGTGGTGAAATGGTAAGCCACGTAGCAAAGGAGAAAGATAAGCGAACAAGACATCGCCATGTAAATCCATCTTTTGTGGCTCTGCACTTTCCCGCCTTTGATCGAAAAAATCGCCATCAACAAAGCAAATGCCGCCCCCGAATTCAAAAGAGCGTGAAGAGGAGGAAGGAAGTCCAAGTTCGTTCCCTCGGGCAGATTGAACTTCACTTGACGCATGAGCCCTACCAAGAAAAGGACGGCTCCGGAGATGACCCAAACGGCAACGGTTAACTTTTTGGCTAATGATTTTCGGGGATCACGACCACGATAGGATTCAACTTCACTCATGTTGTCTGCCGACTGAAAGGTGGTATTTCCTCAGACTCCGGACTGGAGATCAAAGGGCACAAAAATCTCTTGTCCGGCGATCCGAACCTGAGCCCACAACCGGAAGTGACCTGTACTCGGAGCCCGAAAGCCGAAGGTAAGAGAACCGCTATGTAGTTCTTGCCCCTCGACGGGAATCAAGTTTTCCTCGGGATGGAGGTGAGCGAAGCCTCGACATTCGTCATCGAAGGCGACGAGATGTGCAAAAGCACCCATGACAGGTTGCAACGTTACCGGCTTCCCCTTGGCATCACGAGCCTCGAAAAGAAGGTTCTCGTCCTTGCCAACGGAAAGACCGGAAGACTCTGGAATTAAGGAAAAAGTATATCCCGCTCGTTCGACCTTCAAACTTTCACCCCCGGCGATTGAACCCGGTTGACCCGCGACTTCGAAACCGGCGGAAAGAAGTACGCGGCGAGGACTTCGAACTGGAATGAAATCGAAAAACAAGCGATAAGCACCAGCTGAAGAAGGGGTGAGCGAAAAAGTCCAGACGCCGGGAAATTCCGGATCGGGAATGGGATGCAGATGTATGTAGTCATCGAGGGCAGGATCTATGGCAAGAAGGTGTATTTTTTTAGTATGGCTCAAAGCGACGTCATCAAACCCTAAGGGCGACCCATCGAATTGATGAATGTCGGCGCGAAATCGGCATGGCTCTCCGAGACGAAGGTCATCGAGGGCTTCCAATTTGAGGCTCAAGGGCCAAGACCGTCGAGTAAGGTCAACAAAACCAGAATCACCGGGTCCGCAGTAATCAAGGGTGCCCTCAGCGTTGTAAGTCTGGGCGTGTAAAAAGTCACAGGGTTCCACAGGAATAGCCCTTATAGCCCAGTAGGCGGCAAAGAAAGGGAGCGTACAAACCACAAGGCGGATGCCGGTAACATTAGCGGAAGTTTTGGAAATAGGGTCGGTGACGTTATTTTTCATTGTTCGACCCCCCTATCAGTCGAGCTAAAAAATCATCCTCCGACCAACCTTTGCCGGGCACTTGATAGACCAATTGGCGAAGACTATTGACGACGAGCGTGCGCATGGTGTGGTCGAGAGTCATGGAATCATCCTTTTTACGACCGATGCCGAATTGGCGTACAAGATCGTCGATCACGGACTTGGGCGCAGTGGCAAAGCGAAAGTTCGATTCGTCGACTCCGTAGGCAAGGGCATAAGACTTGAGCACGCCGGGAACATCGTATTCCGGATCGAGCGTAATTGAAAGAAACTGGACGTCGGAAAGATTATTGGCGAAAACGAGGTTTTGCAAACGCCTCATGCGATTGGTGGACGCAGGACACATCTCAGCCATCGAGCAGCGAGTGAATATAAAGTTCAGGACGGTGCTCTTGCCGTCGAAAAAGTCGGTCGTGAGCAAGTCACCGTCTTGATCGAAAAGAGCAAACGGAGGTAGATATTCACCAATCGTGCGGATAGGATCGTCCCCACGGCTCAAAGTATCCCTCTTGAGCAAACGCTTGTAGTTTTCGAAGCGAATGCGATGAGTAGGATCATCCGGCCAAATATTCGATAAGCTCAATACCCGTGAATCTAAACGGGAGTTTGTCTGAACTTTTGCACGAAATACTTTTCGGGGAGATAAATAACCGAAATCACCGGGCTCCACTTTGAATTTAATTGATTTCCCGAGGTCGAGTTCGGGAAAACCAAGCACTTGACGCCCAATAATTTTGGGAACAGCAATGATGCGGCTGGTATTTTGGTCTATGGATAAAACCTCGGCGCGAATCTCATTAAATCCAACGGATGCTAAGGATGATACTCTATCCTCATCACCGCAAGCGGCGAAAAAAAACAAGGGAAGGCTGTAGAAAAACTGAATAAAAAGAAATTTTAAAATTGGGAGCATGAAAAACTAATTAAAGTGAGAATGCCAATGGACTTGCGAAAGATCAAGATGTCATTAGTGATGAAGATTGTCCAAAGAGAAATCACTTCAGTAAACCTTAAGTGAAAATCAGATAAAACCAAATCGTAAACTTCTATACCATCGGCACTCATGACATGAGGCAAATTCCGTGAACCCTTGCTGCCAATCACCCAAATGATCAAATTTCAATTTCGTGCCGACACCTGCCCTGATCACTACCGATGCGACTCGCACGAGTTCTTAAACTTCAAAAAATTTATTGTGAGCTGAACTGCATCGACTCATTAGATCATCTTTCGATACTAGAACCCAGCTTAATGACCTTGCAAGAGTCTTAAAAAATGATGTTTTAAACGAACCCTAAAGCAAATTTTACAGGTATGAATTTCAACGGATCCAAGGAATATGCAGCGAAAGCAAATGCTGCATCGTTTGATGGAGCTGCACGGCTCAATTTTTCGGCCCTTTTCGAACTCACTAAACCCAGACTGAGCATGCTCTCGGTCTTTACGGCTGCACTTGGATACCTAGCCCACCACCCTCTCAACAAGGAGGCACTTACATTTTGGTCATTGATATTGGGAACTTCACTCGCAGCAGGAGGGGCCGCTGCTCTCAACCAATGGATGGAACGCATCGAAGACGCGCGAATGCCCCGGACCGCAGGACGCCCCCTGCCCTCCCGACTAATTGAACCGGAAACAGCATTGGCCTTTGGGTTGGGGATATCCGCAATAGGCTTGCTTATACTTTGGCTCGGAACCAATGCTTGGGCGACGGGGCTCACTTTGGGCACATTGCTTACTTATATATTAGTTTACACTCCGCTAAAGAAAAAGACAGTGTATGCCACCGAAATCGGGGCTATCGCCGGAGCCTTGCCGCCGCTGATTGGTTGGGTAGCGGCTGCAGGACAACCCACCACCTTTGGATGGATACTGTTCGGTATACTGTTTGCTTGGCAACTCCCTCACTTCATGGCCATTGCATGGACATACCGAGAAGATTACCGACGAGGAGGCTTTGTAATGCCCTCCCATGCTAGTGACGGGGGTGAAGGTTCCGCTCGGAAAAGTTTGTTTTACTCCATTTTGCTTTCAGTGCTGGTGCTTGCTCCAATTTTCACTCCGTTTGGCCAACCTCAGCCTGGGATGTCGTACTTACTGAGTGCCATCCCTCTTAGTTTATACATTGTTTGGGCGGCGGCTAAATTCTTGTGGAGCAAAAACCGCGACCTCGCAGCTCGCAAACTTTTCTATGCAACAATCATTTATTTACCGATCCTATTTGTGGCCTTGGTAGCCGACAGATATCTGTAAAGCCCAGCAACATTTACAGCCAAAAATCAACGATGATACGAATCTTACGATTACTTCAAAATATTCCGGCGTTTCTCGGGCTTATGGTTCTGCCTTGGCTTTTAGGCAGTTGCTCCAACATCAACCATAAGCAATCCACCTTGGACCCAAAGGGCATCGTAGCCCAAAACCAGTACGACATATTCATGCTCTCGATCTGGATTACGATATTTCTCTTTTGCGCCGTTGGGGGATGCCTTCTCTTCGTTCTGTGGAAATATCGGGTTAAGGGAGAAGATGACGCCAAGGAAATCCCACCTCAGACTCATGGAAACCCCAAAATCGAGACGTCATTGATTTTGTTCTCATCCTTGATATTAGTCATTCTTGCAATCCCCACTCTTCAGGGGATCGTATTATTCAATCGTGTTCCTGATCCGAACGACACGGAAATGTTGAAAAAACTCAAGTTAGAGAGGTCCGCGGTTGAAGATGCAATTACTGTCAATGTTACGGGCAAGAGATTCTTCTGGGTTTTCGAATATCCTGAATACGGGATCGTGACAGCGAACGAACTTGTCTTTCCCGCCAGCAAAGCCGTTCGCCTCAATCTTCGCACCACAGACGTAATCCACAGTTTCTGGCTTCCGAAACTCGCTGGTAAAATGGACCTCATGCCGGGTCAAGAGAATTTCATCTGGTTCGTAGCCGACCAAGAAAAACTTCTCTTTCAAACAGATAAGGAGGGTCATAAGACACCGGCAACCATAGCAGAGGCAATGCCTGCCGTACACGACGGTTCATTGAGAGAGGCTGTGTTCAAGGATCGTTCGTTCTTTGACGAGTTCGACCCCGTGGGAGGATTGTTCTACGGGCAATGCGCGGAATTCTGCGGGAACTCTCATGCCTACATGCAGTTCCGAGCAATGGCCCAGACGGATGCAGACTTCGACGAATGGGTACATCGATTTCAATCTCTCCAAGCAAAAGAAAAACCAGAGCAATACAATTCAGAAAAGGCGTACAAGGCTGGAGACACTGTACTTCTAAAGGATTCGTCCTTGGGCGAAAAAGCTCATCGTGAGTGGCAAGCAGCAGTTGACGTCGACAAAGGGCAAGCGCCAGAGGTGGGTAACGAAGCATGGAAAAAAAAGAATCAGGATGACTATGAAATGGGAAGAAATCACTTCCAAACCAGTCTTTGTACCCAGTGTCACGCAGTCAACAGCACGGGACTTGGCGCCATTGGACCGAATCTAACCCTTTTCGGATTACGCACCTCACTTGCAGCAGGTTGGATGCAGAATGACAGGAAAAACTTAACCGAATGGCTTCGTGATTCAGACAAAATCAAATTCGGCAACCTAATGTGGAACCATGAGGTAGTAAAAAATTACCAACCAACGGAGGAGGAAAAAGATAAAGGTGTTGTTCAACACCCCGTCCGCGAGCTAAAAAATGATCCCAAGAAAATAGAGCAACTGGTCACCTACCTTCTTGGCCAAAATTAAAGACACAACATTAATTTTCACTACAAGCAAACGACATGGCTACCGAATCAGTAAAGTACGTTTCACCGGAAACAAAATCGAAGACTCTTCTGGATATCTTCCGCCGACCTGACCAGCATGCAACGGGAATTGTCGACTGGCTCACCACTATCGACCACAAGAAAATCGGTCTTTTGTATGGCTTGGTCGCTCTCTGTTCTTTGATCTTTGGGGGAATACAAGCCCTACTTATCCGCTCTCAGTTATGGGGACCGAATATGGAGATTTTAAGTCAGAGGGAATATAATCAGATGTTCACGATGCATGGAACTATAATGGTTTTTCTCGTGATCATGCCCCTAAGCGCCGCTTTCTTTAATTTCATAATGCCTCTGCAAATTGGAGCACGAGACGTTGCCTTTCCGCGAATGAACGCGCTGAGCCTTTGGTGCTTTGTTGCAGGTGCCATTATCCTAAATATGAGCTGGTTCTTTACCGGCGGAGCACCGGCAATTGGTTGGTTTGCCTATTCCCCGCTCACGGACACAGGTTTCGAGGAAGTTACCCGCGACATGGGTCCGGACTTCTGGGTATTCGGCATTCAAGTATTAGGATTAGCCTCCCTGCTGGCATCTTTTAACTTCATCGCCACGATAATCAACATGCGAGCACCCGGAATGACATTAATGAGGATGCCCGTATTTTGCTGGATGACTCTTGTTGTTAGCTTTCTCATTATCCTCGCCTTCCCCGCCATCACAATAGCCTTGGTGGAGTTGATGTTCGACCGCAACTACGGAACTAATTTCTACGATTTCCTTGAGGGTGGAAAACCCCACTTGTGGCAACATTTATTCTGGATTTTCGGTCATCCTGAAGTATACATTTTGATTCTACCCGCAATGGGTATCGTATCTGAAGTAATCCCCACATTTTCCAGAAAACCTCTTTTCGGCTACGGTCTAGTCATTTTCTCAGGAGCAATTATCGGATTCATGGGTTTCGCAGTGTGGAGTCACCACATGTTCACCACCGGAATGGGAATCGTGGCAACCTCTGCCTTTTCCATGCTGACCATGTTGATCGCGATTCCCACTGGAGTGAAAATTTTCAATTGGATAGGCACCATGTGGGGAGGCAAGATACGCTTCGACACACCTATGCTTTTCGCACTTGGATTCATCACAATGTTCATGGTCGGAGGTTTTACCGGCATAATGCACTCCTCTGTCCCAGTTGATATGCAGCAACAAGACACTTACTTCGTAGTTGCCCACTTCCACTACGTACTCATTGGCGGTGCGCTTTTTGGCTTGTTTTGCGGTTTTTATTTCTGGTTGCCCAAAATGACTGGGAAAATGTTAAATGAAAAAATGGGGAAGGTTGTCTTCACATTGATGTTCATCGGTTTCAACACAACGTTCTTCCCCATGCATTACCTCGGGATGATAGGACAACCTAGGCGTACCCATTCATATAATGCAGGACACGGCTTTGAACAATGGAACCAAATTGCTACAATAGGTGCGTTTATTCTTGGAACCGGAATTTTAATTGGTGTGATTCAGTTCATGAGGTCATTCCGAGACAAGAGCCTGAAACCCGCGGGCAAGAATCCTTGGGATGCCCGAAGTCTTGAGTGGACCCTATCTTCCCCTGTTAAGGAATACAACTTTGCCCGCACTCCAATTATCAAAGCCCGTGACCAAGCTTGGGAAAACAACTATGGCCCGCGCGACTTGCACTCTGAGAAAGAACCACTCGACCACCATGGAGTACACATGCCCGACCATTCATGGTATCCCCTATTTACAGCAATAGGTTTTCTCGTTCTCGTAATCGGCATGCTTTTTCATTCGAGTGTAGGAGCGGAAGGTGAAATAATTCGTAACTACACAGTTGCGATAATTGGTGGAATCATCGCTATTACAGGTATGATCATGTGGTCGCTCGAGGGACCTGGTGGCTACCATCTGTTCCCTGAGGAAGATGATGAATAGCTACCTAAATACCGAATTGCCATTCATTTTCACAACCTTTCCCTACCTATTACCATGAGCGAAGTAGTCGCAGCGCACGCCGACGAACATCACGAGCCCTACACGAGTACGGGCATACCGACGAAGAAAGTCCTCATGTGGGCCTTTCTCGGCTCGGACTGCATGTTTTTCGGTACCCTTATTTCCACGCATTTGATCTATCGAAAGATCTCCGCCACCGTTAATGGCAAATACCTGGACATTGAGAAAATCTTCGACATTGAGCTAACTTCCTTCAGTACTTTTATCCTGTTGGCCAGCTCGTTGTTCATGGCACTTGCCGTTTCCGCCATCCACAAAGGTAACCTCACGAGTACCCGTTGGATGCTATTTGGAACAATTATATTCGGTGCAATTTTCCTAGCGTGCCAGGTATATGAATTCACTCACTTCGCTTATGCTCCCGGACACGAACTGACCCTCTCCACCTACCAGGGAGAGGCTCATGTATTCGGGTCCACCTTCTATGTTTTAACCGGTACTCACGGCACCCACGTAGCCATCGGTGTTTTCTGGTTGCTGGGATGGTTGGCTTATTCCTTCACTGGTAAAATGAGCACCGCCGACGCGATGGACATCGAATGCTGCGGTCTCTACTGGCACTTCGTCGATATCGTGTGGATCATTATTTTCCCTGTAGTCTATCTTATGGAATACGCCTTTTAGCAGACAGCCAAACAATTCATTTTCTTAAGCGGAACAAAACATCATGAGTGGACACGGAGAAGACCCAGTCGAAGAGGAAAGCAAACGCTTCTTCACCTTTTTCAATCTTTCCATGGCTCTCGTAGCCATAACGGGCATAGAGATTGTCATAATCTACGTTAAGACCTTCGAGAGCACTTCGATAATAGGTATCCTATTCGCAACTTCCATCATTAAATTTTTTGGTGTCGTCTATTGGTTTATGCACCTGAAGTGGGACAAGGTGTTGAACACGATACTCTTTCTCATGGGTTTGGTCATCGCGCTCGGCACTTTCTTTGCAGTCATTTATATGGCTGACGACACGCCGATTATTAAAAGCTTCGAAGTCACGGCAGTGGAAAATATTTGGAAGGCCAAAACCGACTACGAAGCCGGAGTCTATTTGAAACACGAGGACTCTTACTACAAGGCAGAATCCGCCCACACCTCGGAAGAAGTTTTCGACACGGAGAAGTGGGGTAGGATCGAGGGTATTCCTCATCGAATAAGTTGGAAAATAGAAAAAGCAGACATAATAGAAATCTATCCCAACAAACCCGACAATCCCTTTTATCACCGACACCAAACGGAGGAATCCGACAATGTGGAAGGTTCAATCATCGGTATACTCGCTAAAGTTTCGACGAAGGATAACTTTCGCATCAAAGCTCGATCGGAAGCGAATTGGAGTGAAGGAAGCGAAGAGGAAGAGTGAAAGACAGGCTGAAACCTGCCTAGTGCTTTACCTTTACTCTTCAAGTCAAGTCACAAAACTCATTACCGATACGGCTTCTCTCTAGGGAGAGTTTCTCTCCATGCTTGATTCCTCCCCCGTAACCCTACTACATTGGCATACCGAACCGGCTTTGGTGGGTGGTCTTCTTTTCTTCGCATGGTGCTATGCTTTAATCGTAGGACCTTTTAGGGAACAAATTGCTCCGGGTATGCCTTTCCCCAAGAAGCAGGCATGGTGGTTTGTCGCCGGAATCATCAGTTTCTACTTAGCGGTGGGATCTCCTCTGGATGCCTTGGGCGAAAACTATCTCTTTTTCGCCCACATGATTCAGCACAACATCCTCATGTACATAAGTCCCCTCTTCCTGCTTTTTGGCTTACCGGGGCAACTGTGTGACGAACTTTTTATAAGACGACCCGACATCAAATCCCTTTGCAGCCTATTGTTTCATCCCATCGTCGCCGGTTTAGGCTTCACGCTCGTCTTTTCCTTTTGGCATTTCGGAACTTTCTATGAAGCCGCCATCCAGAACAAAACACTCCATATGGCGGAACACTTGTCGATGTTCCTTACCTCATTCGCCATGTGGTGGCCTATCGCAAGTCAATCCAAGCAACTTCCTCCGATTCGTTATGGTCCCCAGATGCTTTTTATTCTGGCGCTGATGCTTGGACAAACCCCCATATTCGCCGTACTTACTTTTTCCAAAGAAGTTCTTTACGACACCTATTTTTACGCTGAGCGCATCATCGAGATAACCCCCCTCGAAGACCAAAGATCAGGTGGAGTTGTGATGAAGATTGCCAACTTGATCGTGTCCGTAAGTGTTCTCGGGTCTATTTTTTTCCGATGGTCAAAAGAACGGTAAAGCCTTGATGCTGGATTTTGGTCAAGAAGCCAACCGACGAATTCAGAGCCAAAAAACGTCAATACTCCAAGAAAGAATTCGCAATTCGGTTTGCCAGTTTCAAAGCGAAAGGCTATCGAAGACCACGACAACCGAATGAAAGAAGAACAAGAAGCAGTCTTTGCCTTGGAAGATGGCAGCGTCTTCAGAGGTAGAGCCTTTGGGGGCAAGGCAACCGTAGTCGGCGAAGCCGTATTCAACACCAGTATGACGGGGTATCAAGAAATCCTGACCGATCCATCTTATTATAGACAAGTCGTAACCATGACGGCTCCCCAGATCGGCAACTATGGAATCATCCCCGGCGACGAGGAATCCGACGGACCCAAAGCGGCAGGCTTCGTCGTACGCGAAGTAAGCCCCGTGGTGAGCAACTGGCGGGCAACCTCCAACCTCCATGATTTTCTCGCCGAGCACGGTATCCCGGGAATCGAAGGCGTGGACACTCGCGCCATTACAAAACGCATACGAGTCAAAGGTGCGCTCAAAAGCTGCTTAAGTACGGAAGGTCTATCGGATGAGGAGGCACTCGCCAAGGCAAACGAATGGACGGGCCTCGTTGGAATCGACTACGTCAAGGAAGTCACCTGCGCCGAAACATACGAATGGGACCCTGAATCCAGCGAAAGTAAAAGCTTTACCCTCACGGGTACCAACTTAAGCAAGGATACTACTGGCAACGCAAAATACCGTGTGGTCGCCTTCGACTTCGGGGCAAAATGGTCTATCTTCCGCAACCTTCGAAGACATGGATTCGAAGTTCACGTATTACCGGCAAATGCAACGGCAAAGGAAGCCCGGGCCCTTAATCCTGATGCCATTTTCCTTTCCAATGGTCCGGGTGACCCTTCCGCCGTCACCTATGCCCACGATTCCGTTCGTGACCTTTTGCCCGACTTCCCCGTATTCGGGATTTGCCTCGGACACCAAATTATTTCTCACGCTCTGGGTGCTAATACCTATAAGCTGAAATTCGGGCACAGAGGCGGGAATCAACCCGTTCAAAACGTGGAAGAAGGTCGTGTCGCGATTACGGCTCAAAATCACGGTTTTGCATCCAGTGCCGAGGAACTCGAGGGCTGCGAAGCAGTGGTCACCGAATACAACCTAAATGACGAAACCGTATCAGGTCTCCGCCATAAGGATCTTCCGGTTTTTTCAGTCCAATACCATCCCGAGGGAGCTCCGGGTCCGAATGATGCAAACGCCCTTTTCCAGACCTTTCACGACCTCATAACAGAGGCAAAGAAGCACCGGCAAGGGTAAGATCCTTTCTCTGCTATGGAGGACGCAGTGAAGAACATATCATCGCGATCCATCCTTGTCTCCGACGACGACTTCGAAAAGCACATCACCGGATTCGGTCATCCCGAACAACCCGCACGCAACAAAGCTGTTCTCAACGCGCTCGACCACGCCGGCATCTCCGACAAGTTCCTAAAAGTAGCTCCACGACCTTGCGAAGACTCCGACATTCTGCGTTGCCACTCTGGGAAATACCTCAACACCGTAAAAGCTGATTTCAAAACCGGAGAAACCCAACTCAGTACTGGCGACACCGCAATTTGCCCCCTCTCTCTAGATATTGGTCGCCTCGCAGCAGGCGCACCCCTAGCAGCGGTGGACGAAGTCCTCACAGGCAAAGGCTCCAATGCCTTCTGCGTTGTCCGACCACCGGGGCACCACGCCACTCCCGATAAAGGTATGGGCTTCTGTCTCTTCAACAACATTGCAATCGCAGCTCGTTACGCCCAAAAAAAACACGGCATAGGTAAAATTCTCATCGTGGATTGGGATGTGCATCACGGCAATGGAACCCAAGACATATTCTATGAGGACGAAACGGTTTTTTTCTTTAGTACTCACCAATCGCCTTGGTACCCAGGCACTGGCGAACAAGAAGAAACAGGCAAGGGTAAAGGTCTTGGAACCACCCTCAACCGCCCCTGTCCAGCAGGATCGGGACACGACAAAATAGTGGAAAATGCTTTTGGCCATGATCTAGTCACCGTAATGAACAAGTTTCGTCCAGAACTTATTTTTATTTCAGCTGGATTTGATTCTCGAATAGGTGACCCCCTCGGACAATTTCGACTTGACGACGAGGACTTCTCCTCCCTTACCGAAATTATTCTTGATCTTGCCAAGAGATACGCGAATGGAAAAGTAGTCTCAGTTCTAGAAGGAGGCTACGACCTCAAAGGTTTGGGTAAAGCCTCCGTAAGCCATGCACAAAAACTTTTAGACTTCTGAGTCCTGAGGCATTGTAAAATTTGCGCCAATTTATAATAGCGCAGAAAGCCCCCACCGTGTAAAGTAAATGGAAATTATATATGAAATCACACGAAGTCATTAAGGAATCCATGGAAAACGTGGGGGTGAAGGCGATTGCATCAGACATGAACCTTTCATCATCCCTCCTCTACAAGTGGTGCCAACCAAACGACGAATTAGATGAAAATGGAACTAGCAACCCGCTTGACCGCGTTGCCAAAATATTCGAAGCTACGGGCGATGAAAATCTCTTGGCTTGGGTTTGCCAGCAAGCAGACGGGTTTTTCTCCCAAAATCCAAAGGTAGGCGATGATGCCGCCGAAAGCCTCTTCGCCAACACACATCGGCTAGTGGCCGAATTTTCCGATCTGCTTAGGGAAGTCTCGCAGAGCTATGACAATGACGGTGAGATCTGTAGGGAAGATGCACATCGTATACGTCGTGAATGGGAAGAACTCAAAGGTGCGGGCGAATCTTTCGTGAAGGGGTGTGAGAAAGGTTTTTTTAAGATCGAAGAGGAAAAGGATTCGGAAATTTGACGCCACGCTCAACATAGGCTAAAGTAACTCATAATCTAATCAGTTATATATGGTAAACGAGAAAGGATATTGGAAAAAGAGTACTTGCACCTTCGACATATAATACAGAGCAATTGCCCGCAAAGGAAGGGTCGCAGCTCTAAATTCAATTGACTTAACATTTATCAAAAAGCGTCGCTTTAGCGGCGCTTTTTTTGTCACTACTTAAAAGTAGACTAACCCATACTTGACTCTCCATCTACGGCTACATAACTTGTATTTTTCTACAATAAAACCTACATTAAGCCATGCTAAGAGGCATTTCTCCACTTCTCAGTCCAGACCTACTAGAAACGATGTACCGAATGGGACACCATGACGAAATCATATTTGGTGATGCACATTTCCCGGGCGAAAGCTGCAACACGAAAATCATTCGAGCCGACGGGTTGCAAATCGACGACCTTCTCGAAGCCGTGCTCCCGCTCTTCGTGCTCGATCACGTTGTCGAAAATCCCGTCATGATGATGGAACCTCTACCGGAAGATAAAGCCGACGCTACAATTTCAGCCAATTATCAAAAGGTACACGATGGTTACGACCGAATCGTTCAGAAACATTATCCCGATACCGCACCTATTGCCCAGGTGGGGAAATGGGATTTCTACGAACAAACGAAGAAAGCTTTCGCCGTCGTTATGACAGGCGACACACGAATTTATGCCAACCTCATTTTGGCGAAGGGAGTGACCACTTGGTAGACCCTTCCGGCAAGTCGATAAGAGCTAAATACTACCCCCGGGACTTACCACCCGAAATGTTAACAGTCGTTCCGTGAACGTAGGAACTACGGTCGGAGGCTAAATACACGACGAGGTCGGAGACTTCGCTCAGCTTCCCGCTTCTGCCCAGAGGAATTGAAGATGTCTTTCCATAATTCGCCCGAAGTTGCTCAACCGTTAACCCTCGAGTATAAGCGAGCGAAGATTCATACCCTTCACTGCGCATTCCGGTGGTTTCCATAATGCCCGGAGCCACACCCACGACTCGCACGCCTTGCGTACCGAGCTCCTTGGCCCAAGAACGAGTCAAATTATGGTTAGCTGCTTTGGTCGCAGCATAAACGCTTTGGCCTTCGCTTCCCTCCATGCCTGACTCGGAAGACATGTTGATTAGCACTCCGCCTTTTCCATCAGCCAACATAGCTCGAGCAGCTGCTTGGGCACAGAGAAACTGCCCCTTTACGTTGACGGCGAAAACCTTGTCCCAGATTTCCTCGGTAAGTTCCTCTTTGCCAGTGGGGTCAACGAGGAGACGGGGAACGTTAATGCCGGCATTGTTTACGAGGA
Source organism: Opitutia bacterium (assembly GCA_002730975.1). Lineage (GTDB taxonomy): Bacteria > Verrucomicrobiota > Verrucomicrobiia > Opitutales > Seribacteraceae. The sequence goes on along the minus strand of PCBO01000110.1, from coordinate 12,712 downwards.
CGTCGAGACGCCCGAAACGATCAACTGCAGTGGACACCATATTCTCGACGTCGGCCTTGGAGGTGACGTCGCAACGAACGAAAACAGCTTCACTGCTACCTAGGGAAGAAATTTCCTCGATTGCCTCAGCTCCTTGTTCCTCGGCGAAGTCAGCAAGAATAACGTTGGCCCCGACCTCGGCGAAACCCTTGGCAACTGCCAGACCGATTCCACAAGCGCCACCCGTGATTGCTACAGCTTTTTCAGTTAGGTTTGTCCTATTCATTTTATGTAGGATGATTGTAGAAAGATAGTGGGTTTAGGAAAGGTCAAGCGGGTAAGGTTGGTCGTATCCGGCGTAGAGAGCTTGCTCGACCTCACGCGACCAAACCTCGCCGTTGGTCCGGAGAACTTTGGCAGCTAGTTCGAGTGCAGTTCGAACAGGTTTTTCGGCATTTTCTGACGCGGCATCGAAAGCAGCGGCGGAAACTTCGACATAGGGGATATCGGGCAACTCGGTAAAGGCAAAGAATGAACCGAATGGTTGCTCGCTCTCTACTTTCTCCATCATTACGGGAACATGACGAAGACCGCACACGCCCTTGACCATCCAGTCGAAGTCGACGGGGTTCTGAGCCTGCTGGACCATATCGTCGGAATGGGGCTCCGAAGTATTGGTCATGTGCCAAGGAACGTTGGGACCGCAAACTTGATGGCGGGAAACATAATGTGCGTGCCGAGAGCCGATGGGGACGACCAGATCCCCATCAATAAAATTAACCGCTGCGGATCGCGAGAGACGGCCTTCGACTTCACGGTAAAGGGCGGCCGCCATATCCCCGGTTGAAGCGATGAACACATCGGTGAGGGTGGAAGATTCGGTCAATAAAGGTAAGTTTCGATCGGATAAATCGTAATCCGGAACATGGACCTCGGTACCTGACGGTAGAGCTTTCAGATAAGCGTCGACACGTTCGGGTTGCCCGGCGAAGCCAAGAAGGGCAATGCGAGGCTCCTTGGCGAGACCTCTATGCCGACAAGGGTCGTTAGGGCCGTGGTTATGATGCATCACCTCGATTTGGGCAGCGGCCTCCTCGGCGAAGGAAGGAAAATCAGGAGCAGGCGCAACGCTCATAGGCAGAAGCAGATCTGGGTCGGCGGCTCCCGCATAACTGTTGATATTGCCCCCGTCGGCAATGATTTCACAAGCTTGGTCATAAGTCGCTTGGGAAGCGTAATTCGTCCAAATCACTTCGGATTTTCCAAATTCGGTAAGCCTTGAAATGATTTCGGGATCACTCCGGTCAATCAAGACGACGCGACTACCGCGACGACGGAGGTCGCGAATGAGGGCGTACTCCTCCATATCGGCAAGCTTTCCGGGAGAACCTGTAATATAGACGACAGATGGAAGTTCGTCATCGGGAACAGCAGCCACGATGGTGAGGTTTATCATCGCCATACGGGCAGTACCGGACAGATAAGCTACTATGGCTCGTGGGGGCACTCCATAGCGAAACTCACCGTCCGAACCAATTGTGAACACATGCTTGTTGGTACCGTAGTTGCAAGCGAAAGGCTCGGCATGAGCAAGCGAAACAAGGCTAATGCCCGGATGACGACTGACCTTGTTGAAGAGATTCCCGAAGCCTTGTTGTTTTAAAAAGGCGGGAGCGGAACCCGGCACGGCGTTGAAAGCACGAAGACCACCGAGGTGGCGGTAAGAGTAACCAAGCGCGGCGAGAACACCATCGGAGACCGGAGCAAACGTTGAAGGATCGATCGGTTCACTCGAATGGCCGGGCGTGACGACAACGAGATCACCGGGAACAAAACCTGAATCCTCAGGTGCTTGCAGGACAAGCTGAAGGGTCTCATGTCCAAGAGCTATTTGATTCACACCGTTCGGTACCCGGGCATGTGCGTCGAACTGGCGGATGGCCTTAGCGTCCGAAGCGCATCGACAGTTACCAAAACCGGCGAGAACAAAACCTTTACCGTCGAAGGCGGATGCGGGAAGCTCATCGGAAAGAAGGCGTATCTCGTTTGGACCCGTAAGAAAAATACCCTGATGCTCTAGCCGGGCGTATTCAAGGAGATCGGAGGCTCGTTCTTGTCTGGATAGCATTAAAAAAAAGATTAAGTATATACCGAATGAGATTGGGATTCTTACACCCCATCCCGGTTCCGACGAACCAATTCTCCATTGGTGGGGTTGGTGGTGAGTTGATGACCGTCCAGAGGAACAATTCGTTCATGGATCGCATCGAGAATCCAGTTTGGCTGCGGAAAGAAGTCTTCCTCCACCTCGGCTCCGGGAGTAATCCAGTTTCGGGATCCGACGACCACGGGTGGGGCGTCCAAGTAATCGAAAGCGAGTTGACTCAAGTTGTTGGCAATATCCTGCATGACTGAACCTCGCTCACAGGCGTCGGAAGAAAGAACGACCCTTCCGGTCTTCTTAACAGATTCCACCAATGGTTCGTAGTCGAGTGGATTGATGGAGCGACAGTCAAAGACATCGCAACTCATGCCATGCCGTTCCTGCAATTGGTCGGCGGCTTCGAGTGCTCGATATAGGGTCGCGCCAACGGTAATCATCGTAAGGTCGTTACCCGAACGACGCTTGGCGGGAGGTCCCATGGGTATCTCGTAGTAATCAGCGGGCACCTCCGGCTCGAAAAGTTCGCCAATATCGTACAGACGCTGACTCTCGAAGAAAATGACCGGATCGCTTCCGGCCAAGGCAGTATTCAAAAGCCCCTTGGCGTCATAAGGAGTGGAAGGGAAAACAACCTTCAATCCCGGAATATGACTCACGATGGCGCACCAGTCCTGCGAATGCTGGGCACCGTATTTAGAACCAACAGAAACACGCAAGACCACGGGCATCTCGAGAATACCCGCGCTCATGCTCTGCCATTTGGCAAGCTGGTTGAAAATCTCGTCGCCGGCTCGGCCCATGAAGTCGCAATACATCAACTCGACCAAGGCTCGACCACCTTCTAGGGCGTAACCGACTGCAGTTCCCACGATCGCAGCTTCGGAAATAGGAGAATTGAACAGGCGGTGATAGGGCAAGGACTCGGTAAGACCTCGGTAACAAGCAAAAGCTCCACCCCAGTCTCGATTCTCTTCACCATAAGCAACTAAAGTAGCGTCATTTTCAAACCTGTGAAGAGCGGCTTCAAAAATGGCGTCTCGATATTGAAAGACCTTGTTTTTTGAAACGGGCTTTCCATCAACGATACCAGCCCGAGACTTTTTGGCGAGGGCTTGGACGCGCGGGTTTTCGTCATGGGCAAGAAGGAGCTCGGGCTCTCGCAAATCGTCATAACTCTCGCAACGACGATTCGAAAACATGAGGTCACCAATTTTCTCTGATGGAATGCGCGGAGATAGCTCCAAGTCCGTAGCAAGTCGACAGGCCTTGCCCATGGCTGTTCTCGTTTTCTCGATCAAGGATTCACGAGCCGCGTCGTCAAGTACACCAACCCTTTTCAATTCGGCGGCAAAACTGTCCAGTGGATCTACGGATTGCCAAGATTCGATCTCCTCCTTCATCCGGTAAGAAGACGCATCCGAGGGAGAGTGTCCGGAAAATCGATAAGTAATGGTTTCAAGGAGAACAGGGCCATCTCCCTTCTCCAGCACCTCTCGCTTGCGCTTGATTGCATCGACTACAGCAAGCGGGTTATAGCCATCCACGCGCTCGGAATGCATGGCATCCGGGTTCACACCTGCACCCACTCGGGAAAGCATGTCGAATGCCATAGTCTCGCCCGCAGTTTGGCCACCCATGCCGTAAAAATTGTTCATAAAGTTGAAGATAATTGGCAATCCCCCCCGTAAGGGTTCATCCCAAAGCTCATGAAACTGCCTCATGCCGGCAAAATTCATGGCTTCCCACGTGGGTCCGCAACCCATGGAGGCATCACCGATATTGGCAATCACAAGACCATTCTTGCGGTTGACTTTCTTAAACAAGGCGGAGCCAGTCGCTATGTCGGCCGACCCACCCACGATCGCATTGTTGGGGTAAACCCCAAATGGAGTAAAGAACGCATGCATGGAACCACCAAGGCCTCGATTGAACCCGGAAGCCCGAGCAAAAATTTCCGCCAAGGCTCCATAGAGAAGAAAATCCCGAGCCAGATCCTTTACGCTACCGCCAGAGGTTTCCTTTTCTACGACTCTCAAGCAGTCTCCTCCGAGAAAGTCCTCCATCACTGCCTGCAATTCGGCATCGTCGATTTTACGAATAGCTGATGCTCCCTTGGCGAGAATCTCTCCATGCGAGCGGTGCGAACCGAAAACATGGTCATCCGGACTCAGCAGGAAAGCCTGACCAACGGCTGCAGCTTCTTGTCCGATGGACAAGTGCGCGGGGCCCTTGTGATCGTATTCGATTCCTTGATAGATTCCCTGAGTCTTGATCTCCTGCAACATGTTCTCGAACTCTCGAATGAGAAACATATCCTCATAAATACCAATGAGAGCTTCGGGTCCGTAGCGTTCCAGCTCATCCTCAATGGTTCCGGAATATTGGTTAAGAGGAATTTCAGGACAGGTCAGTTTCCCTGTTTTTCTTTCCTTTTGCGGTTCGACGATTTGCGACTTAGGCATAATTCAAATGGTTGCGGTAAAATAATGGTAAGATGGAACAAACAGAGGGGCATCAGCGAACTGACATGAACACGTCCTTTATAATCTCGGATGCTGTCGGATGCGGGAATACGATCTCCTCGATTTCTTTCTCGCGAAGCTCCGTTTCGAGCATAACGGCAGCGCCGAAAATCATTTCGGAACAAGCACCGCCTATCATATGAACACCAAGAAGACGACGCGTGGACTCCTCCACCACGACCTTGCATAAACCCGATTCGCCGGGATGCTCCGCCAGGTAACGGGCGTTAATGCCCATCGGGATTTTTCCCGTAGTCACTTTAAGTCCTCGTTCTTCCGCCTGCTCCTTGGTCAGTCCGACCACGGCGACTTCAGGATTGGTATAGATTACAGCCGGAATGGCGTCGTACCTCATACGATCCTCTCGCCCCGTAAGGTTGTGCACGACAACCTCAGCCATGCGACTCGCTGCATGGGCTAACCAAGCTCGTCCCGTAACGTCGCCTGCCGCCCAAATACCCGGAACGTTTGTCGCGCCGCGATCATTTACTCGAATTCCACCTCGCTCGTCGACGTCGACTCGCAAATCCTCAAGGCCAAGTCCGGATACGTTGGGCTTACGACCTGTGGCAACCAGAACAACGTCTCCGGGGACGGACTGAGTTTCTCCGTCGAGCGTAAATTTGACTTCTTTTTCACCGATCTCGTCAACCTTGGCATTCAGTTGAAAAGTAATGTTTTTCTTTTCCAGTTCCTCACGGAGGACGGAAGCCACTTCGGAGTCTACCCCGGGACAAATCTCAGGAAGAGCTTCTACAACGGTCACGGGAACACCAACCGAGCCGAACACACAGGCAAATTCACAGCCAATCACACCGCCGCCGACAATCACCAATCGCTCAGGCAATTCAGGCAATTCTAGAATACCCGAGGAATCGACTACGTGATCTGCATCAATCCCGGGGATCGGAGGTTTGGCGGGTGAAGACCCTGTACAAACCAAGACATTGTCGGCTTCATGAGTTTCTCCATCCACCGTAACCGCAGGTCCGGCTGACAGGGTGGCTCGTCCGAAAGCAACTTCCACCTTGTACTTCTTCATGAGACCCGCGATGCCATCACGCATCCGGTCCATGACCTGATTCTTGTGGGCATGGGCCTTGCCCAAGTTGAAACGAACGCCATCGGCTTCCACGCCGAAGGTTTCGCCATGCAAAGTATGGTGGTAGGTTTTCGCCGCCTGCAACAGGGTCTTGGATGGCACGCAACCTTCGTTTAGACAAACTCCACCGAGCTTCTTTCCTTCCACCAAGAGGACTTTCAGTCCATTCCCGGCGGCTTTTTTTGCGGCAACGTAACCGGCAGGGCCGGCGCCAATGATAGCCAAATCGTACTTCACTTAGATGTTTCTCCTTTTTCGTTTTCGGCGGGATCGCCGGAATAATTTTCCAAAGTCTCTACCAAATCCTTCAGGAAGCGAGCCGCAGGAGCTCCGTCTATGGCTTGGTGATCCATGGTCAAGCTGAGGGCAATGCTGTCGACAAAATTCACTTCTCCGGCTTCTCCGCGGACAGGTCGAATAGAAATGCCGCCCACGCCGAGGATGGCCACCTCGGGAACGTTTAGAACGGGCGTAAAGTGTTCCACTCCCAACATCCCCAGATTGGTCAAGGTGAAGGTCCCGCCCGTCAATTGATCGGGCTGTATGGTGCCTTCCCGACATTCCTCGGCCAAGCCACGAATACCGGAGGACAAACTATCTAGAGACAAACAACATGCCTCGCTCAAGACAGGAACCATGAGTCCGCGAGTAGTGTCCACTGCGATCCCTAAACTCACTTTCTCGAAACGAGCTATGCGATTACCAAGGAAATGGGCGTTAAGATCGGGATGGCGCAAAAGAGTGTGGATCAAAGCATGAGAAATTACGTCGTTGAGAGAAACCTTCGGCTCTCCCGATTCCTTGCGAGCCTTGCGAAACGCTTGGGCGGCGGTTACGTCAAAGGCGGTATGCAAAGTGAGTTGGGCTGTGTTTCCCAGAGATTGCATCATACGGTCGGCAATGACCTTCCGAATACCCTTCACGGGGACGACCTCGGCTCCATAGATCGATCCCGGTTCTCGCATGTCGGATGCCAAGGCCATACCCGACAAACCTCCTCCATGGACGGGTGGTTCCAATCCACCCTCGCGGGCAAGCGCCGAGGCGGATGCACTAAGTCGCGGCGTTCCCTCCAATGCGGCTTGCACATCACGCTCGATAACACGTCCGCCAGGACCTGTTCCAAGAATGGAGTCAGGATCAAAACCTGTTCGCATGGCAAGTTGCCGCGCCCGCGGACTGACACCTGCAACCGAACCCTCCGCCGCCGACACGATAGAAGCAACGGTCCCGACCGAAGGGTTGGTGACAGAGGTTTCCGAAGTCGCGGCTGTCACGGAACTTGTCGTAGAATCTCCCGCAGGTCCGGATGGGGTAACTTCCATTTCAGGCCTAAAGCCAGACGGATCCTCGCCCTCATCTCCAATGACGGTGACATTTGCAAGAACGGGAACATCGTCGTCGGCTTCCCAAAACAAATCAAGAACAGTACCGGCAACAGGAGATTCCAGATCAAAACTCGCTTTGTCCGTCTCAATCACGGCGAGCACCGAACCTTCCTCCACTTGATCACCCGGGGCGACCTTCCATTCGGTCAAGATACAACTTTCCACCGACTGACCTTGTCGAGGCATGATAACAGGAGTAGCCATAGGTTTGTTCCTTTTCGCTTAGTTTTAAGCCAAGCGAACCTTCAAACCCCGCTTTCGCAGAGTTCGGGCAGTCTTGGCAGGAAATTTTTTGTCGCTAATCAAAATATCAACGCTCTCCAAGTCGCTCACTCGAGCAAAGGAAATCTTACCCGCCTTCCGAGCATCGGCCAAAAGAACAACTTGCCGGGCATGCTCTTGAACGAGGGACTTTGTGAAAGCCTCGTTGGGATCCGTTGTAGTGAGACCATCATCAATGCAAAGCCCCATCGTGCCCATGAAGGCCTTGTCCAAGCGCACCTGACCGAGGATGGCTTGGGTGAGCGGTCCAACCATGGTTTGACTCAACCGACGAAGTTCGCCGCCGATGAGAATTACCCGAGGACCGGATTCCGACAACTCCGCCGCCGCTCGAAGAGAATTGGTAACCACCGTAAGATCCGTTCGTCCAGCAAGCAAACGGGCAATTTCAAGAACAGTGCTGCCACCATCGAGATAAATCGAATCACCTGTACCTATAAAATTTAAGGCTTCCTCGGCGATTAGGCGCTTTTCCTTTAGAGCGAGGTTTGCCTTATCGTCGAACACCTCTTCTTCCAATCGACTCTCCATGCTAACCGCTCCACCATGTACTCGTCGGATACGCCCCTCTTCCTCCAAGGCTTCCAAATCACGCCGTACGGTTGCAACCGAAACCTTAAGGTCGGATTTTAAATCCTCGACTCGAGCAACGCCGGCCTTGCGAATGAGAATTCTCATACGCTCACGCCTTTCGGGAGCCAAGTCTGCTCTAACTTCAAGAATCATTAGTGATTGGTTTTGATCGTTTTTGATCGTTTCTGAAAGAAAAGCAATCAAGAAACCTTAGTTTTTTCGTCGCTTAAAACGAAAGTGAATTAAATTCCAGAAGAAAGAACAAGTTCCAAAAGGTCGGATGTGATCTCTACTGGAGCATCTCTCCAAAGATTGCACAGAACTGCCTTGGGGTCATCTTGACCTGTTTCATCACACAAGCTTTGTAAAGCAATGGCTACGCCTCTAGCCAGTCGATGGGGTGTCACTCCAGCCTCCAAGGCAAGCAACATAGATCCGACAAAACGATCCTCCCAACCAAGTTTACGAGCCGGATCTCGAGTTACTCGAGCAACCGGATCTCGAAGGAAGGGGTTAACCATGCGAGTAACGGCATCCTTGGCATAGGTGCGAAAACCATCCTCGGTAAAAATCTCGTCATCCATCTCGCCGTACTTGTGCCGCAAACCCAATCCCGATTCCTCGATAAAAGTTTGTTGCACAAAGGCCATGAGGTCTTGCTGCTCGCCTGCCTCATGCATAAAACCAAGCCCTTTTTCAATAGCCAAATAACCAAGCAAGGCATGGTTGGCGTTGTGTCCGAGGAACTTGGTGATCGCAAAAGGATCGAGGTCGGGTTTTTCAATGAAGGCGGAAAGTCCACGCTCGAAGTTCGACAAGGTGACTTGTTCGACGAGGATTTCGTTGAAAGACTCTACGAGGAAGGCACGATGGAAATCAGGAACAATAAGGTCGAGCCCCTCGTCGATAATGCGCACGGGATCCGCTACCACGGAGCACATCTTTGCTATAACGGTCTCTGAAAACTGGACGCTTTCGCCGAAACCTCTCGGAGCATGACGGAAACAGGCGTCTCGCAGACGCGAAGCAGCACGAGAATCGTTTTCAGCGGCGTAGGTGACACAGGTCGGCAAGGCAGGATCCGCCACCTTTAAGGAAAAACCTTCTGCCAGAAGTGCAGCGACAGAGGCTTCACCGACGTCGTACAAAGCGAAACTCGGGAGCGCTGTAGCCAATTCACTCGCTTCGGAAATTGCGCGCACGAGGGCTGTACGATCATCATCCACCAGTGGGTTCAAGATTTCCACACCCTCCACACATATGGTCTCCAACGAAGAGCTCCCCGCAACATTGGCAAGGTAGGTTCCTTTGGCAGCCCGCAAGGCAGCAACGGATTCTGCATCGATTTCCGAAACGACCAAGCGGGAAAAATTCCCTGATCGAAAAGCCTCGGGAAGAAAAAGTCCGCCTTGGATGGCTCCGAAACCGAAGCCGACGAAAGTCCGACTCAAGGCAAGACTCCCCTACTCCGTCGCAATTGCTTTGCGAGCATTATCAAGAACTTCCTTAGGGCCTTGATGGTCGGATAATCCTTCACGCAAACGATCTTCGCCGAAAGGTTGAAAAGCATGACCGAGCTCGGCGAAAAAATCGTTCTTGGCGAAAACGTCAGCAAAGGAATTTTCAGCCCATTCACTGAGGTAGCCCATCCCGGCCATCCCTTGCAATACTGTGTGAGCATATAGGATACGTCCACCTTTCAGAAAGACCGAGCGAAGGGGATCAAGGGCATCGGAATCAAAGTCATCGACGAACTTTTGCCCGGGGCCATTCATTTCCGTTCCACCGATAAGTGGCAACCCGCGTCTCTCGACAAGAGCGATCACTTCCTGAAGGTTGCGTAGCTTTTCATCGGGCGAATCGGGCGTGTAATTACGGTCGGGAATAACATTAAAGGCAGCTACTCCCGTCTCCATCCCTACGTCGACCAGTTCCTCCATGGCTTGCTCTCCGGAGGAAAAACCATCCAGCCAAGCAAGAGTGGGGATAGCTCCACAGACGAGGGAAAAACGATTCATATCCGACATCTTCGGAAAAGATCCCGTATCGGGCTGAACATATCCGACTCCACCTCGCTTCATGGTCTTGCCCCGCAGCAGGTCGGTCAAACCGCGACCCTCGGGAAGGTCAACGATGTCCTCCTTTTCTACGCCCAGCTTGTCTCCCCAGTATCGAGCCAAAGCTTCGGCAGCAGGAAATTGAGACGCGGCTTTCCGAGCGTAAGCGACACATAGGTGCCGTTCGGTGGCATTGCCTGCAGGCGTGAGGGGCAAGACATCGGCATCGTAGTCCACAATAACCGGAGCGAGGTGGGCATTCACCCGATCAACGAGACCACGATTACGATCAGTGGAGGTGTTTCTCATCCCGTCGAGAAAGATTTGAGCCTCGGCAGGAATGTCGGTCGTAGTAAACCCGATTCCCATATGGTAGCTAATGCCGGGCTCGCCGGGAGAGTTTATCTCTCGATCGGCGAACTCAGGTACGAACACTCGAGACTCCACACCCACGGCGCCCTTCAAGTTAAGCAAGCGAGCGGCAGCTAGAAACTCATCGAGCCCATCCAGGCAATCAAATTCAACGATACCGGAGGTTTCCAACCCGTGTCGCTTCGCTTCCAGCGCAAAGTGACTGGGAGAATATCCTCGATAATTATAGGAAAAGAAAGTGTGGGCGTGCAGATTTAGAATTGGCTTCGGTTCGGGAAAAGTTTCTCCGGACAAACCTTCCAGAGTTTGTCGGCGAACGGAAGCATCAAAATCGTCGATTGAATTTTCGGACATATCGGAAGTAATGATAAGGGATTGATGAACAAAGAATAATGAACGAGGCTCAGACCTCGTCCTCACCAACACCGAATTGGTCTGCAAGAGCCAAGCAATCGTCAAGACTCTTGACGCCATCGGTACAAGTCGGATCAGACAAGGAAGCAGTCGCGGCACAAGTACCGGCAAGCAGGGAACGGCCAAGTTCCCAATCTTCATGAATGCCATATAGCATTCCCGCGCAAAAGGCATCGCCCGCACCCGCGGCACCTGCAACATAGCCTTTCGGCAAAGACAAGGAACCTTGCCATGCGGACTCACCGGAAGCCGAACAAGCGTAAGCACCCTCGGGAAAGTGAATGGCCACTAGTTCGCGGGCTCCCAGTTCCAGAAGGCGTTCGGCTGTCTCCTTAACCGAAGATTCGTTTAGCTTTTCTCCATCTCGAATGGAAATACCAGTGACCTTGCTCGCCTCAATTTCATTGAGTATGCAATAGTCGACCTGCTTGAGGGCGGGGCTAACGATTCTCGAGAATCGATCGCTGTCCTCGCTCACCACGTCCAAGCTGGTCTTGAAACCTGCTTCCTGAGCCATTGCCAGAAGACGCGCTCCGCGAGTCCCGTACTCAGAGTCGGCGGCATCGATGGCATCCAGCAAAAGCAAATATCCTAGGTGAAAGATTCGCGCGTTGGAGGTGGCAAAATCAAGATCGCTCCCATCCCATTCGGCATTCGCTCCACGATTATGAAAAAACGTGCGGCGACCGCCTTCCCTTTCCGTCATTACGTCGGTGTATGAGGTGGAGGCATTCTCGTTGACGCTAATGAAGCGAGGATCAACACCGTGGCGACGGCAATCCTCGAGAATGAACTCTCCTAAGGAATCCCCTCCTACTAAGCCGGCGCCTTCGAGCGGAAATGAGGCTCCCATCTTGGCCAAGTCCAACAAGACGTTGTAGGGTGAACCGCCTGTGCCTTGTGATTGATCAAAGATGTTGGCCAGTTGCTCGTGCTTGGGATAGACGTCGATAATCTTTACTTGGTCTATAATCCAGTTACCGCCGGCAAGAATGCCTGAGCGGGATTCCGAAGAGGATATCGGCTCCATATTGCGTACTTGGGTTGTTTTAGGATTTGCAGGAAAAAACGATTCTTCACCTGCATCCCAATTTTCAAAAACTAGCAAGAAAGAAAAGAATATTTGAGCACCGAACGACCACCTTCCAAAAGATAATCGGATTTCGTAAGATCACTCGCGATGGGGTTTGTGAAGGCTTACTATTTAAGAACCCCTTCCCATCAAACCCCTCGAAATTTCTAGCTACTTTGGTCCCAAAGCCAAACCTGACGCCCCACGAGATGGGCGAAGCGAAGTAAGAAGGCAAATTCGGTCTAGTCTTCCTCGGCTATCCGAGCCTCAATGGCCGCGATCACCCCGTCGAGGGCCTTGATACGAGCGTATCGCTTGCAATTGCCCTCGATAATCGTCCAGGGAGCATAGGTAGTATGAGTGCGTAGAAACATTTCCTCGGTGGCCTCCTCGTAGAGATCCCACTTTTCTCGATTACGCCAATCCTCTTCGTTCAGCTTCCACTGCCTGGGTCAAAACCGTGGTGGCTGAAGACTTCTACGCTTTTGGGAACATCCGGCTTCAATTTTGCTCCAGGCGTTAGATTTTTTTTAATACATACTAGGAGCATTGCAAATAATAAAGGGATGAAGACATAAGGGAGTGCTTCAGAACCTAATTCCAATTCCGGCACTACGCCCAACCATGACACGCAAACATAGGGTATACCGAGCAGTAGAGATATAATAAACGGAAGGCTGCACAGTCCGATGACGCAGCCCCAGACTCCCGTTATTTCCTCGGCGTCCGGATATCGCTCCCTCCACTGCAAGTACTTCGAACAGTACTCCTTTAATTCTTTTCGTTG
>PCBO01000109.1 GCA_002730975.1 Opitutia bacterium | reverse complement strand
CACTTCCACTCACCAGGCGCTGGACAGTTCTCAGGGGAGTTCGGCCGGAAACTGGATTCTCACACAGCCCTCGAGTGGCGGCAATCAACACGCGGGAGGAGGTTCCGAAAACAATGCTACGCAATCCTCAAAGGTTCTCTATAACTCATCCACGCATCAGGTCGTAACTCCCGATCAGATACGAGCGGGCGGAACGGGATGGGGCATTCTCGACGCGAACAACTCCAACTATGCAAATTACACGCACCCTGCATACTACAACACTTCCACTCATCAGGTATTGGACAGTTCTCAGGGAAGTTCGGCTGGAAACTGGATTCTCACACAGTCGTCGGGCAATGGCGGTCAGCACTCAGGAGGAGGTTCGGAAAGTAATGCGACAGAATCCTCCATGGTTCTCTACAACCAAGATACAAAGGAATTGCTAACGCCGGAGGATATTGCCGCCGGTGGCACTGATTGGTTGTTGCTGAGTCCAGAAAGGTATCCTGACAAATACCAACATCCGGCATACTACACTTTGAAACTTCACTTTGTTGTGGATAACGACAACAACGTAACAAATGGATGGATTCTCATCGATCCCAAAAAGATTCAAACGGAAGAGGACAAGGTGCTATACAATAAGAGCAATCATCAAGTGATCACAAGAACTCAGGTATTGGCAAACGAAACCGATTGGATCGGTCTTGGGCCTTCTACGGATATCAATGGAACCAAGTACTATGTTTCTCAAACTGGAAACCGTTATTTGTTTCCGGCGTATTACCATTCAAGTCTTCATCGAGTCTTGGATAATAGCGTAGGAAGTCAAGTCGGCGACTGGATTCTTACGAATCCCATGGGGTCAACAAAATTCTTCACGATTTCCTTGTCTGCGGGCAATGGAGGTAATGTTTCCGGAGGGGGGAGCGTTCAGGAGAATGGAACCACAACAATCACCGCCTCCGCATCAAAAGGTTATGTTTTCGTAGATTGGAGCGGAGGCGCCACTGGTTCTCAAAACCCGAAGAATATAACAATGACGATGGACCTCAAAGTAGCTGCAAACTTCTCCAAAGACAATAGAGATGAAGATGGCGACGGTCTTTCCAATTACGACGAATTGGTAATTTACGACACAAACATGTCCAACTCCGATAGCGATGGGGATGGATTAAGCGACAAGGAAGAACTGGACAATAAAATGGATCCAAAGACCTCCGATAAAGCAATGGTAGAAAAAATCTCTCAGATTCTTGGAATAAAAGGAGTAAATGCCACACCTTATACGGATGGATGGTTCTATTTCCCCAACCATGGGTGGCTATATACAAGAACTTCGATTTATCCCTATTTTTACGATCAATCCAGCAAAGGATGGATGTATTTCCAGAGTGGCAACGAAAACCCTAGGTTCTTTCACTATGGATCGCAGAAGTGGATGTATTTGAGCCCAATCGAATAAGATCATTTCTCAACTTTGGCTTGAATGTTTTTTTTTCGAATGTGGATAAAGAGGTAAGTTTAGCTAAGCTGCTATTATCATTCTGCGTAATTTTGGGATCGAATCTTAAAGCTAGCGAAACTCCATCCCTTCAACCTATTTCAATTATTGCTACCCGTTCGGAAAAATCCGTTTTGGAAACCGCCGGATCCGATTCCGTCGTAACTTCGGGTGATTTGAAACGCCAAGGCGCCATATCAATAAGAGAAGCATTGAAATACGAACCGGGAGTGTCGATACCCTTTGACTTCACAGGATCCGATTCCGCAGTACCTTACATGGGAGGTGGAGAGAAATCCATTAACATCAGAGGGATGGAAGGAAATCGAATATCGATTAGCGTAGACGGAATTCGCCAACCTCAGGAATTTAAAATTGCCGGCGGAATGTCGGGAGCGGGCAGAATTTATTTTGACCCGGCCACTCTGGGACAATTAGAATTGTTCAAGTCAGCGTCCTCCAGTTTGTATGGAAGCGATGCCATGGGAGGTGCCATAAATGGTCGAACCGTCAACCCCAAGGGATTGCTTGGGAAAACTCTCAAGGGATCCAAGATTTCGAACACTCTCACCTACTCTTCAGTAAATGAAAGCCTGAATGATCGTTTGGTTGCCGGCTACGGAAATGGGAATTGGGGATACAGCATCGTGTACAGCTTCAGAGATGGGCATGAACGAAAGAACAATGGAAAAATCTCTTCAAACCCTCAGGATTCTCAAAGTAATGCCGGGGTATTAAAAGCTTTGACGAGAAAAGGTTCCTGGGACTTCGAGGGCACTTTGGATCTCTTTAAGCAAGACTCCTCTACGGACGTCGCCTCAATTACGAATTCGAAGGTTACCCATTGGGGAGAAAGGAAACGAAATCGCTTTTCCCTGCAAGCAGATCTACTGCCTGAAAATGGCGCCATGCTGGTTGATAATTTTTCTTCATTAATTTATTTTCAAGAATCTCGGCAATCGTCTTTTAATCTTCAAGAGGACAGGGCTGACGACGTCATGGATCGCAGAAGGCGGATCAGTTACCGGAGCGATATCGCGGGGATTGATTTGGAAGCTAAAAAAGCATTCGAAACCGAGCTGTTCAAACACACTCTAATCCTCGGGTTGGAGGCTACCGGTTCCAAAGTCGAATCCCGACATCACGTAAACGACCTAATGGACAATGGGAATCAAGTCTACGTAGACAAAATTGACATGGATCCTTGCAAGGCTCAAGAAATTGGGGTTTACGTCTCGGACGAAATAAAATTTGGCATCGAAGAAAAGTGGGTACTAACTCCCAGCCTTAGATTCGACAGGTATGAAATCATCCCCCTTAAGGATACAGCGTTTCAGCAAAGCGACATTCGAAAAGACGCAAGATTCGACTCCATGGAATACAAAAATACGGTCCTTGGCTCACCCGGCATTTCGTTGCTTTATCGTTGGACTGAAGAAATCAATTGGTATTGTTCCTACAATCATGGGATTCGTAATCCATCCGTCGAAGAACTCAATGGTTTTTTTGCCCACCCTCCCACCGTCGGAGGACAAGAACCATATATCTACCCCAACCCCGAACTAAAGGAGGAAACCTCCGACTCTTTCGAAATTGGCTCGCAGGGATACTTTGAAGGAGGTTCCTTCGAGCTTGCCATATACAAAAACTTTTACGACGGCTTTATTGACCTTACCCAACAAGCCAATGATTTCATTCTGATTTATTCGAATGAAAATATTGGTAAAGTTGAAGTACAAGGCATCGAGCTTAGCTTGAAGAAAAACTTCTCGGACTGGCTGGATTCAATGGAAGGATTATCAGCAGGTATTTCAACCTCTTGGTCTGAGGGCAAAAGAGTGGACTTGGATAAGCCTCTAAGCTCAATCGAACCATGGAAAACCGTTTTCTTTCTTGAAATGGTAGAGGCATACCAAAAATGGGGCGGACGGTTGTCATCTACCTTTAGAGCGGCTAAAGGCTTAAGCGAAATTGATCCTAGCGATGGAGACGTTCCCATAGACGACTCTCTGGTGCTTGATCTTGTGACTTGGCGAAAACTTAACGATACATGGCAAGTGAGAGGAGGCGTCAACAACCTGACAAACCAAAAGTACTTCATATGGTCTAGTGCTCGCAGAGGTGGTTTTCACGGTTCGAACGCCGGCAATTCAACAGGGGAACGAAACACGGAACCTGGAATCCATGGATTCTTCAGCCTTACAGCAAGTTTCTAGCTTTCATTTTAAAAGATAAATCAATAAATAAAATCATGAAATCAAATTATCTCAATAAGATACTCCTTGGATGCTTCAGCTTCTTTTTCTTGCTTCAAGTGAGTTATGCGCAAAGTAAGTCAAGCAGTCCTGCAACCCTATCGCTTCCCGATCCCATCACCAGTTTCGGAGCCTGCAAGGCCGGCAAGTATCTCTATGTCTACGGCGGACACAGAGGGGAAGCGCATGTTTATTCCAAAGACAACCATTCCAGAAACTTCATACGTCTTGACCTGAAAAAGAAAAAGCAGTGGGAAAAACTACCTTTTAACCAGTCGTTGCAAGGTTTTGGAATGAGTTCCCATAATGGGAAAATATATATAGTAGGTGGTTCCCAAGCTACTAATAAGAGTGGAGAGGAATCTAATTTAAGCTCTTTGGCAGAGGTGTTCGTTTTCGACTCCAAAAAAAAGACTTGGACACCGGCAACTCCCCTTCCCGAACCAAGATCTTCTCATGAAGCCGTCATACATAAAGACAAACTATACGTGATCGGCGGATGGAACATGAAAAACGGCAAGGGACTGAATTGGCATCACCATGGTTTGGTAGCGGACTTGTCCGAGAAACCGCTAAAATGGAAGATGCTCCCAAAAACTGACTGGAAGGTGAGAGCTAACTCTGCAGCAGTGGTTAATAAGAAGTTGTACGTGATTGGAGGATTGGACGACAACGGAACGACCAACGCAGTTCGCATACTCGACCTTGGATTGATGAAATGGTCAAATGGCCCCCCCTACCCGGGATCAGGAAGGTTGAAAGCTTTCGGTAGCGCTGCATGCAATATGAATGGTCGACTTCTAGCGTCTGCCTACAGTTCCCAGCCCCGTATACTTTCTAAAAATGGGAAAGAATGGAAAGATGCTCCTTCAAAGCTAAATGAACGAAGATTTTTCCACCGAATTGTACCGATTGATGCAACGAAAGCATTTTTTCTTGGAGGAGCCAACTTCGATGGACACCTTGATTCGACGGAAATATTCAATGTCTCTAAAGCTAAAGAAGAAAGCAAAAAAGATTCTTCAAAGCATGATGACAAGACAAAGCAAAGTTTCAATTGGCCTGGTTTTAGGGGAGATGGAAACAGCCATTCACCGGCAAAAGAGCTTCCTTTGAATTGGGCTGACGAAAAAAATCTGGCTTGGCGTACAAAACTCTCGGGATACGGACAGTCAACGCCCGTGACCTGGGGAGAAAACGTATTCACGACTTCCACAAAAGGAGAATGGAGCGAAACACTTGTCGTTCATTGCCATCGAATTTCCGACGGAAAAATCCTATGGGAAAAAACTCTCCCGTCCCCGGTTAAAATCAAGCGCAGCAAAATGGTATCGCAAGCCGCCCCCAGCCCGGTAGCGGATAAGGACGCCCTTTACCTTTTTTTTGAAAGCGGACAACTCCTTGCCCTCGACCATCATGGCAAAGAACTCTGGAAACGTGAGCTAACAAAAGAATACGGCCCCATGGAAGGCAATCACGGCATCGGTTCGTCTCTATTCCAAACTGATGAAAAGATAGGACTGCTCGTAGATCATTCGGGCCCATCCTACCTACTTAGAATAGACAAGAAAACGGGCAAAACGGATTGGAAAGTGGATCGCACGAAAAGAGTTTCTTGGAGTACGCCTACAATTTCTTCAGACGGAAAAGAGGACATCCTATACCTAAGTTCAAATGGCATTGTAGAGGCCTACGAATTTCTCACGGGCAAACAACTGTGGAAATTGGAAGGAGTGGAAGGAAACACTGTCGCATCACCAACCGTAACGGAAAATTTAGTCATAATTGGTTCTTCCGCGCGGGATCAAACCATGGCTCTGCATCGACAAATCGAACTACCTACGAAATCGCGAATAGCATGGAAAGCAGAAGATGCTTCTTCTAGCTTTGGCTCACCGCTGGCCACTAAAGACTATCTATATTTGGTCAATAGAGCCGGAGTGGCTACATGTCATCACTTGAAAACGGGGAAAAAAGTATGGAATCTTAGGCTGCCGGGCTCTTGCTGGGCATCTCCGATGCATGCCTTGGGACGCATCTATTTCTTTACTAAGGAAGGTAAGACTGTAGTGATCGGGAGCAATGGCAGCGATGAAGTACTGGCAGAAAACGAACTCTCCATTGAAGGCCGAATTTACGGAGTTTCCGCAGTCAATAAGGCAATCGTCATACGTACAGGAACGGAGCTCATTTGTGTTGGCTCAATATCCAATAGAACTTAAGGATCTAGAAATCGCCGAAAAGGCTGCTCTTACCTGCCTTTTTGGCTCGGCAGTCCTTGCAGACGCAAGCGGACCCATGATCGTTTTCGGCTTTAGATTTATGTTTACGGGGATCGGGTCGCGACGGTTTTGATGCGACCGAGTCAAGGATATCAGCGGGCTTCTGGGGTTGCAATGGCCGCCCAGTCGTGATGCCGGGAGTTGACTTCCCTCCGACTGCGGGCGCTTCAGAGGAGGAAGTCTTTACCGGAAGACTTGATTTTGGCATGGAAGAGGCACCTGCCACGGAGCTAGGCTTCGGACGAAATGATGGAGCGGCAGGCTTCGAGAGTAGAGGATTGGCTTCGGTCGTTAACTTTCGCTGATGGGCAAGGTAGCGAGGTCGCACAGCCTCCGCAAAATTAGTATGGGCGAATGGCACGGATGCGAGAAACTTATCACTCGTAGGCTGAGACACGATTAGAACTGCTGGTGCGCTAGGATGAAAACGAAGTGCCTTGAGAACATTTCCTGATGGGACAGGTATCTTCACCTGTTGCGTACGGTCCTGCAAAGTGACCAACTTTTTGCCTTGGACCTGCAAGGGAAAAATCAAAGTCGAATTCTTTAAAGCCCAAGCAACCACCTTGGCATCGTCACCGGGTGCCTCAGCTTGTGTTGCCGCAGGGCGAGGGGAAGGTGCTGGGGTGGAAGCGACAACGGTCGGGGCAGGGCTCGCAATCTTAGACTTGGAAGCCGATGCCAACCGTCTCTCGACGTCAGCAAGTTGACTCTTTAATTGATTAAGCTCCGCATCCTTACCCATCCCCTCGGATACTTGGGCTAGAAGATCCTCTCTCTCCTTCGAAAGTTTCGCTTTTTCTGATTTCAAGGTCTCATTCTGTGACTCCAAACGAGCCTTCAGTCCCTGATAGAATTCTTCATTTTCGGTAAGCTCAGCTACTTTTTCCTGAAGCTTTGAGTCACCGGCGACAGTTTCCCCACCCCCACCTGTAACGAGTGAAACAGTCAAGCCTGCCAGACTCAAAACCGCTACGATAGTAGCCGCGACTGCAGGCCAGCCAATAGAAGATTTCTGGACCGACTGCCCCTTGAAAGCGTCCTGCATGCCCTTTACCTTACCCTGCATTTGCCGAAGAGCCTGATCCTTCGTCGAACCGGTTTGGGAAGCCTGCTTCAATTGATGCAAGGAAGATTGCAACTCCTTGCCCATGTCGACGACCTTTCGGTTACCCTCGACAAGACGATTCGAGAGAATACTCGCGATATTCAAGCAGAGTTGTCCACCGGCCGGGCCACCTTGACCAATGAACTCAAGCATGCGCTCGTGGTCGATGCGCCACAGAATACTTTCACCCGATGCTTGAACGTCGGCAGAAGCGACACCACCGCTAAGGAAAGCCATTTCACCAAAGGCTTCACTCGTACCAAGAGAGGCTATAAACTGGCTTTGCCCTTGATCGTTTTTCTTATAGATGCCGACTTCTCCGGAAACAACAAGATAAAGGTAGTTCTGCTGCTGCCCGTCGGCGACAAGGGTTTCGTCATCAGCAAGCACCCATTCTCCCGCGAACTTAAGAGCCTCCAAGTTCAATTCGTCGATATTAGCGCACAAACCCTCAATCGGCATTGCGTAACCTGCCTCTTCCACGTCTTCACGATGCAATAATTTCATGGGATCTTTCCTAAAATTTATTTAAATGCTTAAGGACCTGCGTATAATATGAAACCGAACCCAGTCTGTCTTGGCAAGAGCCTTGTGAAAAGTCTAGCATGACATTTTTGGACAATTTTGCTTACGTCAATAATACAGAGCAGAGCTCAGCTGAAATTGCGAATATTCAGACCTCCGACGCTTCGCGACGCAGTTTAGCAGCTATTTCAATTTTAGCTGCGTACTCTGCCAAGGCTCTTATGACGTATTCTACGGCTTCCGCCCCCTTGGAAAAAGACTTACGGCGCTCGATCACATCCCAAGGAGGGTACTCGTAGGTGGAGAAAAGATAACGAAGAAAATTGCCAATACGAAGACGAAGGTAGAACTCAGTTATGAATTGCCTGATAAAACGTATCGGTTGAGTAGCAAAACGAATTTTGTAGCCCATAAAATGAGTAACAACTACAATACGCTTTTTCTTCTGCGGGAAAGCCTCCAGAATTCTATCTTCTCCAAGTACGATGCGCAGGAAATTGTCACCGAACTGAAAATCAACCTCCGTGGAGCCGTCGAACTTTGATTCAATTCTCCTGACAGCTTGCAGAAAAGGGCGAAAGCTTGCATGTGGCTTGTTGACAGGGGTAGCACGAGCCTGCTCTTGCTTCTCGCGACGAAGTAACTCTTCGCGAGCGGAAACCAATTCACGGTTAAAGAATTCTTCAATGTTCATCTAAGACTAAAAAAGAGTAACGTAAAACAATGCGTGGAAATCCGAAACTGGAAAAAATGGGCAAAAAAGAAGTGAAGTTGAATAAACTGTAGGATCAAAGAATCACTCCTATATTAGCCAAGCGTCTGAAAATCTTGCATTTTTTTTCATAATACTTTCATTAACCATTAAATATCATACACTTGAAGGAGTATTTATTTTTTCAGAATAGAAATAAAAACAGTTACGGAACTAAACCCAGCTGCCGACAAAGGACTGTCAATCCCTCTAGAAGGAACAAAACTAGAGATAAATCGACGATGGCCCCATGGTAAAAACAATGTTCAGAGTAATTGTTTCACCCGATAGGCCTGTTAAGCAGGAAAGAGCCTTACGATAAAACTCTAACTGTTTACGATGTCGACCCGCACCCAGCTTAAAATCGGCATCGCTCGTCATGTCTATATCAGTCTTGAAGTCGATGATTTCGGCAGACAAAGATCGACCGGAAGCATCTTGCCTAAGAACCACTCGATCAAAGGCGCCGTTTACTAGTTCGCCGTCCAAAAGAACAGTGAAAGTTTGCTCACGACAGACCACGCTTGTCCCCTCGGGTTTGGCGAAGAGAGCACGGGTATCCTTGTTTTCCAATACTTTGCGAACATGCTCAAAGGCACTGGTGGAAGCTTTCTCCTGGTTTTCAAGTAAGAATGCCTGAACGGAAGCATCGTCCTCCAACCACTCGATTCCCTCAAAGAGTTCATGGACTTCAGTGCCAATGTCG
This sequence comes from Opitutia bacterium, assembly GCA_002730975.1. Taxonomy (GTDB): domain Bacteria; phylum Verrucomicrobiota; class Verrucomicrobiia; order Opitutales; family Seribacteraceae. The sequence goes on along the minus strand of PCBO01000109.1, from coordinate 5,587 downwards.
GTAGCCCTGTCCCGCTTTTTTCCAAAGAGAGATTCACCGAGAATTACTTGATCCTGCATGGACGGACTGGTGTGACTTATAGACGAAACTGCCTTTGTATTCGAGTCTTCAACCTGAAGAACAGAAGATAGGGAATCCGAAGATTCTGAACTATGCGAACCATGTTCGAAAAACCATTCGGATGCACCTCTCGAATGTCGAAGCTCCATTTCTCCTGCCGACAGGGGTATAAAGGATTCCATATTAACACGGTCCTCTTCGCTAGGAGGAGACAGACTTTGATTCAATAGCTCAACGTAATTGACCGAAGGGTTTTTCTTCTCCGAGGGTCGCGGAGAAAGTAAATATAATCCCTGTCGAGGGCGCGTCATCCCAACGTAAAGTTTGCAAAGGCTTTCAAAAACGGCTGCATTCCTATCGGAGGCTATTATTCCTGCCAAGGTCGGGTCGGCTTCGGCAAAAAGCGAATTCGGCCAATCCAGCGTCCACTCGACTCCCTCACCGTCCTCGGAATTCTTGACATATAAATCCAAGGGAGATTCCCGCGAATTTCGACGCAAGGTTTGCAGGGAATTTCCATCCAACTCGGGAAGAATGACCATATCAAAAGTCAAACCCTTTGACTTGTGTATAGTCATCACCCGAACGCTTTTCTCGGAAGCGCCGCCAGCTGACTCGCTACCCTTGGCAAACTCGATGAAGGCGTCGACGTCTCGCGAACCCGTTTCATCAAAACACCGAGCAAGCTCCTCAACGTGCCTCAACCGAAGCGAGCAAAAGGAAGCGGCGGCTTTCTCGACTTCTTTCAAGGCCATCCCACCCCACTTCTTCAAAACGGGAGCAAAACCTTCAACACAAACCTGTTCCAAAACTCCGATCAAAGCGGAATTCAATTCATCGGGATCATCAGTTGGCGCGAGTAGTCGACCAAGAGGCGTCATCCGTAAATGACCTCGCGAAAACCCATCCTCGGGATGAGCCGCCGCCCGCAACAAGGAAAGCAAGGCAACGGAAAAAGGATTATCCGAACCCGGGTTGGCCCCGACTTCGTTCTCCACCGGAACCTCGGGAAGTTCCAACCTGAGAAGATCCACCAATTCACGAGCCGTGTTTCTACGCTGAGTAAGCACAGCGCAGGATAGGCCTCGGGCGATGGGGTCAATTTTCCGCAACAGCGAAACTAAAGCCTGTCTGCGTTCCTCCTCCTGGTTCGATGTCCACCAGGCCACATGTCCCTTCAAATTCTCGGTCGATTGGGAAGGCTTGTGAGTTTCCCAAACCTCTTCCCAGCGAGGACAGGTAAGGGTCGTTGAGGACAGGTTGCCGAAAACATCGTTTACTGTTTCCAACACGTCGGGACCCGAGCGCCATGACTCGTTCAAGCCACTGTTCTTAAGTCGAGCCCCGTACCGTTCCTTAAGAACTCCAAAAAGGCGCGAGTCGCCACCGCGCCATCCATAGATGGCCTGTTTGACGTCGCCCACGCAGAAAAACGCTCGGCCATCCTCGGGATCGTTGATGGCTTCCTCGACCAAGTTTCGCAACACTCTCCACTGGGCGGGTGAGGTATCCTGGAACTCGTCGAGCAACCAGTGTCGGTATTCGCCATCCAAGCGAAACTCTACCTCCATCTTGACCAGCGGATCGTCGTTTCTACCAAGTAACAAAGGCAAGTCGGCAAAGGTCAATCCACCGCGAGAACGCACCTGTTGTTCGAACACCGAGTCGGCTGCGGAAAGTGCTCTGTAAGCACCTTGGGTTCGAAGCATGCGTCGCTCGAACTCTCGTCTTAGAATGGATTGGACGACTCGCGAAAGCGGTTCGCAAAAATTTCCAGACAAGGCGAAATCAGTTCTCCCGTGCTTGATTTCGCAATCCAAACCGGGTCTCCAAGGTCCCAAGCCCGTGATCACTCGCTTGAGAAGCGCGGAAGCTCGTTCAAGCTCATCGCCGGGACTCCACTTTTCCAGCGCATCCAAGACGGAAAACCACTTTTCGAAATCTCCTTCCTTGAAGGCGGGTTCGGAAAAGGCATTACCGGATATCAGCTCACGACAGGCTGCAAGGTCAGCAGAGGGATCGTACTCCTCGTCCAAGTCCAAACAAGGCGCCCCTTCAGGCCATATCGGGCCCGGGTGCCCCCAGCGCTCCTCTTCTTCGCAAAGGTTACGGAGAATTCTAAAGTGCTTGGACACCTTCACCATCCAATCGGCGAACCTTCGATCGTCCGAGCCCTCTCGAGCCTGCCTGTAGGCGGAACCAAGAACCTCGCGAAGAGAGCCCGACTCACGTCCCGCCCGAAACAGCATTTCCAAAGCTCTCCTCAATTCCATTTGCAAGGAACTCTCGTCTAAAATGGAAAAATCTCCGCCCAAGCCGTGTTCCAAAGGAAAGCGAGATAGAATCCTGTTGAAAAAGGAATCCAGCGTCCCGAGAGTCAATTTGTGCATGACCGTGAGCAATTCCGCAAGCTTCAAGCGATACTCATCTGCCGAAACGTTCACTTCCAGTCGCTGGTTCAAATGGCTCCGAGCCTTCTCGTCGGATGCGGCCTCCGCCAGTTTTTTAAGAATCGCGTCAAAAAACTCGCCTGCCGCCTTGCGGGAGAAAGTGAGAGCCACGATGCTTTCGGGTTTCTCTCCCCCCAAAAGCAAGCCGAGGTAACGATCGGTCAATTGAAAGGTTTTTCCGCTGCCCGCGGAAGCCGTGATCAGCTCGCGTCTGGGTCCTCTGCCACTCATACGGCGCCCTTCCCTTCTTGTTCGCCGAGCGGGATAGTAGCCAAGCTCGAGTCATGGAAGAAAAGATCCTTGAAATCGTCGTACGCGACTCTTCCACGCGGAGAACAGGCAAGCCCCGAGCTCAGGTCCCCGATTACGCCCTTGGCGCAGGTCATGGCGCTCGCCATCAACTCGTCGTCCAGTTCCTCCCAAACTGTTACTCCGATGACTTCCGACGACAAATTGAAATACCCTACCGTCACTTCCTTGTCCGCCAACCCGAGGCTACCCTCGTCCTGCGCCCACCACCGGTAGAGAGGAAGCTGCAACCCGATCCAGCGCCTCTCCAGATCTTTCCCTCTCTTGTCCAGCCCCATGAATCTGGCGTACTCGGGAAACTGTTCGGGTTCTCGGCCGGGGGAACCCCAATGAGCTTCTGCAGGCGATTTAGAGGAAGTCTTGTAGTCCAGCACGCGGATGGAACCATCCGTTTCGTGCCTGTCAACCCGGTCCACCTTGCCCCCCACGAAAACACCGTCCAGTTCCTTGCGGAACAAATCCTCCGCCCGAACGGGAATCCAGCCCGTCCGACGTTCCCTAGCCTGCTCCTCGGCCGCCTTGGAAAGCCTAATCCATGCGGATTCCTTTTGTTGCAGCAGAGGCAACCCCGGATCGGCCCCATACCTTTTGGCGAACACCTTGTCCAAAGCGTCCTTTAGAAAACTCCGGATAAGGTCGGCTTCGTCGGATTGCCTCACCTCCTCGTCGCGGCCGAAAACCTCCAGCACATCGTGCACCAGCGAACCAAAATCCATGCTGTCGCCCTCGCTCTTCAGAGGGTCGATCGAGTCCATCTCCAAAAACCGCTTGAGATGAAAACGATACGGGCAATCGAGAAAGCTCGCAAAGGCCGTAACCGAAATTTTTTCAGGACGGACCACGGGGCCAGGGTTCAACTTCCAGGCGAAGCGCCAAGCGGGATTTTTCTCTTCGTCGGGGGGATCGGCGAATAGTTTTTTCACCCGGGCGGGCAAGGCATCCTCGTCGCTTTCGTCGCAGAGAAAAAGCAAGCGCGAGGGTTTTAGCGGATCGCCGCCTGAGCGCCATTTTCCGAGCAGGAAATCCACTCGTCCCCCACCCTCCCTAGAGGCCACGATCCACTGCAGCAAATAGGCGTCTCGAGCGAAACGCACGTCGCTCGTCCAAAGTCCCAGCTCTCTTCGCAAGTTCTCGGGGAGAAAGGTGTCGCCGGGAACGGCCTCGGGCACGCAACCCTCGTTGAATCCCAGCAAGAGTAACCGAGGAGCATCCTCCCAAGGCAATTCGAGCCAGCCCTGCATGGGCAAGGAACCCGGTTCCGCATCCCGGGAAATCCGCTCCCCTCGCAACAAGTCCAGAAGGAGTGGAAAAGTCTCGGCGCCCGTACGTTCGCCCAAGGATTCCAGCTCGTCCAAGGCTTCCGTAAACGGCTTAGAGAGGGAAACGTAGGAAGCGTCCGCAAGATTGTCTTGGCTAAACTCACGCCCCAACGTGGCTCCAAGTAAAAAATCGCGTAGCGTTTCGGCAAAGTTCGGACCCTTCAACTTTTTCGCCAATTCGGAAAGCCTCGCCAACACCTCGCGCAACTCATCCTTCGCCAGATTCACCGCATCCGCCAAGGTTACCGGTATTCGCTTGCTGCCAAGGGCATCCAAGCCGCAAAGCAATTCCCGGGCATCCATACCCACGCCCTCGCTTTCCAGCCAGCTGCGCGTATCGGGAAACCGCAACACCAAGACGGCCTGCCGAAAAGTGGAATCGCCCACCAAACCGGCCAAGGCGGCAAGCAGGGCGTAAAAGGGAGAACCGGTTGCGGAATCCCCCTCGGGATCGGACAAGGAAAAAGAAAGCTCACTCTCCTCCGCCTCTCTTAGCAGGTAGGGCTTGGCCTCCGCATCCATTACCCCCAGCGAGACGCGCCCGCCGTGCTCGTTCGCATAGGGCTTGAGGACCTCCATCACCGCTTTGGCTTGGGCTCGCTCGTCCCGCAGAAGATGCAAGTGCTCGTCCGCAACGGGTCCGGGACGCTTCTCCCAAGCCGATCGCAAGGGCCTGCCCCACTCATCGAAAAGATCTTCGGGCGCCTCGCCCTCGGGGCCGAAGGAAAGCACCTCCACCGGCACCCCCATGGCTACAACCTTCTCCAACGCGATTCTCCCCAGTTCGGGAAAACCAGGAACACCGGGCAACAACACCCTCTTCACCTCAGGTGGCAACTCGGGATTCTTGGCGGCCTCCCGGTTGGCGTCGAGAGGATCCCGCAGGCCGACCGCACTCAAGGATTCTCGATAAAGCCCTTCTAGCCTAGCCAAATCCTGCCAACGATCGTCCTCTCCCCACTGCCGAGCGAACCCCCCGCTCGCCACCGAACCGCAATCGAAATCACCCTCCGAAAGCGACTTGCGCAAACCGTGCACAGCCTTCCCCACGGCGCGTCCCCAAGAAGCGTCCGAATTATCGGGAGTCTTCGGAAACAAGGCCAAGAAATCTTCGGCGTCTATTCCCGCCAACAACTCCGACCAATGGAGCATGCAAGCCAAGTCGGAAGCAACGGGAATATCGCCCGGAATAGCTCGAAAGAGAAAGGCCGGAGTCACGAAACGAGGCGGCAACATGCCCTGCCCCCGTTCAGCTGCCCGGCGAGCCAAGGCCAGCTTCAACCGTCGTCCGGCGCCCTTCGTCTGGCCTAGAATCAGAAGGTCTCCGAGATCGAGCGGACCCTCGCCCTCCCAACCTGAGCAGAGCCAATCCGCCACCCCCTCTGGGGCGGGCCGATTCCATGCCGCCAAACTATGCGTTTTTTCCTCCATTTTCGTAACTCATTCCAT
>PCBO01000108.1 GCA_002730975.1 Opitutia bacterium | reverse complement strand
CCGACGCTTGCCAGAATTATTCCACAAACATCAAAGACAGACAGTCCCTCAGACGTCGACTCAACGGAAGCTTCTGCTAGAAAACCGAGGTCCCACGAAACCTTACCCAAAATAGAATCTGCGATCCTCATGCTCATGAGGCCTTGGCCTTTCTCTTGCGAGGAGTCCGCCTCTTGGCTGGTTTCTCTTTGGGCATGGGTCGAGTGCGGTTCAGGTAGCGAGCCACTGCCAGCGAGGCCACGAAGTTGAGCAAGGCATAGGCCAAGGCAAAGTCCACGAACATGTCCAATCTGCCGAACAGGGCGCCAATCACAACCAGAAGCACAGCAGTCTTGGTACCTATCACGTTCACGGCAACCAAACGGTCGAAGCTGGTTGGTCCTACTGCAACCCGGTAAAGGGCAGGCAACATCAGGACGAAAAGGGCCGCTCCCGCAAAAACCGTAAAGCCCTCCGTCGTCATGCCGAAACCTCCGGTTCGAACACCTCGGCCACCCTGCGTTCCATCTCACCCGTGGCCAAATCCTTGGCTGTCGCCTCGCTTATGGAGTGCACGAGAAATTGATTTCCCGTAATGCTTATAGTCACAGTCCCGGGAGTTAGCGTAATCGAATTGGCGAACACGAACTTGGCGAAACCTGATTTAAGCTTCGTCTTGAACTTTACGACTTTTGGAGAAATCTCTGCTTGTCCGGAGCCGGTTATCGCCAACTTGAACACATGAACGTTGGCCAAAGTAATCTGCCAGAGCAACCAAAAGACGTAACGCAAAAATCGGCCCGCCTCGGCCAAACGATCGCCGCCACTTTTCTTACGGTCAGAGAACAGCAAATCCTGAGAAAGCAACGTAACAACAAAGGCGGAGAACACTCCAAGCCCGATATGAAACGCATCGAACTTGCCGGAGAAAGCCACCCAGTTCAGCAAAAGCAGGACAAATACGAGGAAAGGATACACAGATTGGAAGGAGATCGATTTTGAAAAAAAAAATCAAAAAAGAAATTCGAATAACCGCAACACTATACCGCCGAATCAATAAAACCAGAATATGGGGAATTAGGCTTGAAAGACCTAGAACAAAAGTTTTGAAAAATGGAGTATCTTAAAAAGTCAGCTTATCGACTCTCCCGCGGTTTTAGGGAAATTACGATGGACTTTGAAGTGGGAGTATTACTTTTTCGGGCGGTGCTATCCAAAGGGACCAAGACGTTTGTCTCGGGGAAATAAGCGGCTGCGCAACCTTTGGGAAGATCGTAGGGAATTGCGAGAAAGAGACGAGCTTCACGAGTCTCGCCCTTCCAATGGCTCGTGACGTCGACCGGTTGCTCGTCGGATAGTCCTCGATCCGCCATGTCTTGAGCATTCAGGAAAATAACGCGCCGCTCATTCTTTATTCCCCTATATCGATCATCCATACCGTAAATGGTGGTGTTGAACTGATCGTGACTGCGAATCGTCATGAGCAAGAGTTGATCATCTTCGAGATGAATTGGTTCTAGAGAATGAATGGTAAAGGGAACCTTGGAATTTCCATCTGCAAAGACGCGTTGCTTGGCATTGTTCGGAAGATAAAAGCCACCGGGTTCACTGACCCGTGATTCGAAATCATCAAAACCCGGTACCACCTTTTCTATTAGAGATCTAATCTCAGCATAATCTTTGGCGAATGTATCCCAAGGGATATTTTCTTTTTTATTAAGAGTAGCCTTAGCCACTCCTGCGACGATTGCAGGTTCGCTCCGAACCAAATCGGAGATTGGAGATAATTTTCCGCGAGACGAATGAACTACGCCCATCGAGTTCTCGACGGTTACGAATTGGTCCTGATCTTTTTCACTGCGACCTAGGCAAGGCAGGATTAGAGCTTGCTTGCCGGTAATAAGGTGACTGCGGTTCAACTTAGTAGAAACCTGCACCGTAAGGCTACATTTTTGTAAGCCTTCCGCCACAGCTTTCACGTCGGGCGTAGCCGAAAGAAAATTGCCGCCAAGAGCAAAGAATACCTTTACCTTGCCATCTCGCATGGCGCGGATGGACTCCACGGTGTCCATTCCTGTTTCCCGAGGCGGATCAAAAGAAAACTCTTGGCCCAAGGCATCGAGAAACGATGATGGCATATTGGTAGCGATTCCCATGGTACGATCACCTTGCACGTTGCTGTGACCCCGAACGGGGCAAAGACCGGCTCCCGGCTTGCCGATATTGCCGCAGAGCAAATGCAAATTGACTATTTCCTGAATGCAGGCGACCGCCGTCTTATGCTGGGTGAGACCCATAGCCCAGCAGGAAATAACGGACCCGGCTTCCCAATAGGTTCGAGCGGCTGACTCGATTTCCTCTCGGGTAAGTCCACTTTGGAGAACTACTTCGTCCCAAGAAACCCCACCGATTGCTTTTTTCCATTCCTCGAAACCGGTTGTGTGGTTCTCCATGAAAGAGTGGTCGATAACCGTACCTGGTCTGGCTTCTTCTTCCGCAAGGATCGCCTTTTGCATTCCCTTAAGCAAAGCCATGTCTCCGTTGAGGCGGACCTGCATAAATTGAGCAGTCAATGGCGTCGCCATACCGAGTAGTCCCCTAGCCTCTTGCGGGTGAGAAAAACCTAGTAGGCCCGCCTCCTTGAGAGGATTCACGGCAACTATCCGGCATCCATTTCGCCGAGCAGCCTGCAAGGAGGACAGCATACGAGGATGATTGGTTCCGGGGTTTTGGCCAAAGATAAAAATAGCTTCGGCCCTTTCGAAATCGTCCAGAGAAACCGTTCCCTTCCCTATGCCAATGGTTGGCTTTAAAGCGGCACCGCTGGACTCATGGCACATGTTCGAACAATCGGGCAAATTATTGGTGCCAAAGAGACGGACGAATAATTGATACAGAAAGGCCGCTTCGTTTACGGTTCTTCCCGAAGTATAAAACACCGCTTCATGAGGAGAATCGAGAGCATGCAACTCATCAGCGACCATAAGAAAAGCTTCATCCCAATCAATGGGCTCGTAATGAGTCGCTCCCTTTCTCAACACGACGGGTTCGGTCAAGCGCCCCTGCAATTCATGCCAATGATCCGATTGGGCTGCAAGTTCCTCGACGGACCACTTCACAAAAAAGGCGGCATCACAACGATTCTTGTTCGCGGCCTCGGAAGCCACGGCCTTGGCCCCGTTCTCACAAAACTCAGTCCGGGCTCGATGGCCATCCGGGTCAGGCCAAGCGCAACTAGGACAATCAAATCCATTTTTCTGGTTTAAACCTATCCAAGATGCCGCCGCTCGACCTACTCCGGACTCACGAAAGGCATGCTTCATGGAAGAAGTCACAGCAGGCAAACCAGCCGCCGACTTGGCAGGACGACCTCGACGGAGGTCACCCAGCTCCTCCGGATTCTCCGAAGACGCCTTTTGACGCAATTTGATTTCCTCCTTTGCCATGAATTTCTAGTAAGCCCGAAAGGGGGAGAGAATCAATCCTCAACGATCCGAGCTCAGGCTTCCACTTTCCAGTTGTCGTGATCGATGGCCTCGATCAGATACCCGTTCAGGTCGTTGAAGAAGATGCGCTCAAATGGAGTTGGGCGAAGGGGCGCCTGAACGAGGATGGCGTAGTCGCGCGGCAGCTTTTGCTTGATGTCCGCCAATCGTTCGGCAGAGACGAAAAACGCAAAGTGACGACCATATTCCTTTTCGAAAGGAGAAGCCTCGAAGTCATCAATACCGAGAACGTGCATCTGAGCTCCACGACCGAGATCCAGCCAACGCACCTCGACGTCAACGTTGTCGGGAACCGGAATTTCAGGCCAACCCATAAGGTCGACGAAGAACTCGACCGTAGGGTCGACCTGCCGGGTAGCTAACGTAAAGTGGGCAAGGCTCATCAAACTATTTTACGCGTATTATGCGAGTACCCTTGAACTCGCGTCCGTACATGTCGGTGGTGACAACTTCGATCAGATGCTGTCCTGGAGACAAACTCTCTGGAAGTTTGCCTTTCCAAAGATGCTGGGAAACGGTGGCTCCATTTACCGCTTGCACTTGTTTATTTCTTGACTCCAATTGTTGCATGGCAACGTACCAAGGGTCTTTCTCCGGAGTTCGTCGTAGCTCGATCCACTTGCTGCCTTTGGTTAGTCGCATGCGCACTTTGGACTTTATTGAACCGGCGAAGACGTTCACGTAAACATAAGTATCGGAAAGATCGGCTTGAGCGACCTCCTCCGGAGCGTGAACGCGGAGTTGAAAGTCAGCCGGCTTTCCCGCGGCCTGAAAGTCGAAGGTGGCCCTATGACCATCAAAGGTAAGAACGGAATGACCATTGGGAGCTCCGTCGCGCATAGTAGAATGCGGAATGCCACGATGGTCCTTGGCTCCCCTCCACCAAGAACCCGAAACGGTGACGTTTACGATATGGTGATGCGGCTCCTTGCCTTTCCAGCCCGCATGCTTGTCAATGAAGTGGTGGGCTTGCCAATGAGTGTGACCCGAGAGACTTATCGTGTAGGGTCGATTTTCGATCAATCGAAAAAGGCTCTGGTTGTCCTTGGTGATATTTAGAGGAATATGCATCGATAAAACAACGAGACGATCTTTGGGAACCCGAGCAAGGTCTTGTTCCACGAAGGCTATTTGACGCGCCCCGAAGTTGCCCACGTAATGCCGCCTGCCATCGGCGCGACGACTCCACTCTACGTTGTCCAGCACGAGAAAGTGAACTTTTCCGTAATCAAAGGAGTAATAGGAGGGACCATACACTCGCTCGAAGGTTTCGTCCGAGAAACGATCCTCATCCGCCTCGAAATTCAGGTCGTGGTTACCGATGACGTTATACCAAGGGATGCCAATGAGAGCGACGGTCTTGTTGAAGCTGCCGAAGAGAGACAAGTCGTCGAACATAATGTCGCCGAGGGTTACTCCGAACTTGGCTTCGGTGCCGACGATGCCTTCAACCACGTCGTGGGCAATGTAGTCTATCTCAGTCTGGTTTCGAGGCTGGGGGTCACCAAAGAAAATTACGCTGAACTTTCCGGGTTCATCCTGTCGGCGGAGTGGAAAGTCGATCGAATGCGGCAAAGGTCCGGTCGGAGCTACGCCCGTATGCTTCGTCCCTTTAGGGGAACCCTTGGGCTTGTGGACGTAATGAAACTTGGGTAGCTTGTCCTTGGTCAAGGGCACCATCCACCCACTTGGCTTGATGACGAAGTAAATGACGTCGTCCGCCACGGGCAAACGCCAATGCCCCTTGGCATCCGTCTCCACTATATTTGAACCATCCGAAACCCCGATTCCGGAAATTCCCTTTTCGCCCTCATCGCGTACTTCGTTGCGGTTCAGGTCCTCGTACACAAATCCCTTGGCGAATTCCTCAGCTGAAAGCAAAAAGGGGAGAAATCCGCAAATGGCGGCAACGGTTTTTTTCATAATGGCAATCATTTAGGTAAGGCTTTTGGAGGGAAGCGAATGGCAAAGTCAAGGGACTTGTGGGAACCGGAGACCCATTGTTTCTTCACGAAATCATAGGGCATGGCAACCAGACGATCCGCAGTTATCCGAAAAACCGTGAATTCCGTAAACTTGGACTTCGGTGAAGGAAGCTGCACGAAATTTAGGCCGCGATACTTGTTCACGCTTGAATAATGGTAATGACCTCCGAGCACGAGAACGACGTTGGCGTCTCCGATTGCTTCCACCAATTCGTCCCGATTGGTCATGGCGTCATGACAGAGGTGGGTGAACAAGATTACGGGTTGTCCATCGGTGGTCTTCGCCAGCTGCTCCCGAAGATATTTCAGGGCTTCTTTCGAAAGGGGCTGAAACGGTTTTCCGCGAGGATCGAACTTGGACCACAGGGCAATGAACCTTACGCCAAAAGATTCGAAAACATAGCTTAGGCCGCCATGCCGCTTCTTCGACCAGTTGAGCATGGTCGGCGAAAAGGCGCGACCTCCGTCGTCATGGTTGCCGAGGACGTCGTAAGCCTTCCACTTCAAGTTGTTCTCAAGCAAGCCATCATAAGCTCGCATAGCGGCGTTGGTCGGCCACTCGGTCACGTCGCCCGCACCGATCACGAAAGCCGGTTCAGCCACAATGCCAGTTACCTTTTCAGGGTAAGGCGTTCCCGGCATTTGATTCATTGCCGCGACAATCGGGAGTAACTTAGAAATGTTTCCGTCCGTCTTCACATGCTGATCTGACCACCCGAAGAACGTTAAAGAAGACTCCTCCCTAACCGACAGAAACAAGGGGAAAAGAAAAACCAAAAGATAAATGAAAGGCATTCTCAAGATAGAAAAGGTTGGAGAATAGGATGTTCATGCCTGCTTCAAATGGAGCAAGTTGAAACATGGTCCGGTGGAGAATTAATTATCCTCAATTCGCTCGGGGCGGCAATAGAGATTGAACCGTTTGTCGGACAAAAAACCGGCGAGAGTCATACCGAAGTTGTCCGCGAGTTCAACGGCGAGACTGGAAGGGGCTCCAACGGCGGCAAGAACGGGAATACCTGCAAGAAGAGTTTTTTGAACAAGCTCGAAACTGGCTCGACCACTGACTAGAATCAAGTGCTTGGAGAGAGGCCAGTCGCCCGCGAGAAAGCGACGACCGAGCAGCTTGTCCATCGCATTGTGGCGGCCAACGTCTTCGGCGACGTCGATAATTTCTCCAGATGGATCCACTAGAGCCGAGGCGTGAAGTCCGCCCGTCCGGGCAAAGGTTCGCTGAAGCTCGAGAAGCTTTCCGGGCATCGAGCGAAGAACATCAGAAGTCATACAAAAGCCATCTTCCTCGATTCGTTTCAAACCCCGAGCCGATAGCGCGTCCAAGGTTGCTTTGCCGCAGACACCGCAGCTCGATGAGGTAAAGACGTGTCGGGATAGTTGTTCGAAATCAACGTCGACGCCTTCCTGAAGAGCTACCCGAGCAATGTTCGGGGCAAGACCAAGGCCCGAGTTGTCCTCTCCCGAACCGATGGAAATTTCTTCGATATCCTCGTAAGAAGAGACAATCCCTTCCGTCGCCAGAAAGCCCGCGGCCAGTTCCTCATCTGATCCGGGAGTACGCATGGTGATCGAAATACCCCTGGACGTGAGAACGCCCAGCTTACCTCTGTATGCGAGTCGAATTTCGAGAGGTTCTTCGACGGCAAGCAAATCCTCAACCACTAGGGATTCGTGTTTTGAGCGACGTTGTATTCGCACTTCTTTGGTCGAAAGGTCGGTATTGCTCATAGCATTGAATCGTTCCGGTCTTCTAACTATCCGCAAGCCGAATCGTGTGAGTCTCGCTTGCAAATAATTTAATGAATGGCTTAAATAAATGGCTATGATCATACTAATTTCACCTGCAAAGACTTTAGACTACGAAACGCCGCCCGCTACGGAAGTCTGCACACAACCAGATTTCCTCAAAGAGTCCTCTGCCTTGATTCAGGGGCTGAGCAAGCTCTCCGAGGAAGAGGTTGGAGAGTTGATGGGGATAAGTCCAAAGCTCGCGAAACTGAACAAGGATCGCTTCTCGAACTGGAAGGCTCCCTTCACGCCTGAAAATTCGAAGCAGGCCGCCTTGGCCTTCAAGGGCGACGTCTACGAAGGTATGCGAGCGTGGGAATTCGATGCAAAGGATTTTGCCTTCGCTCAAAAGTCGCTACGTATTCTTTCAGGCCTTTACGGGTTGCTTCGTCCTTTGGATCTCATGCAACCATACCGACTCGAGATGGGCACGGTCTACGCAAACCCGGCGGGCAAGGACTTATACGCCTTCTGGGGAGACCGCCTCGCCAAGGCCATCGACGATGCCGTGGACGCCAGCGGGAGCGACCTACTCGTGAACCTCGCCTCGCAGGAATACTTCAAGGCCGCCAAGGCGAACACCCTGAAGGCCCGCATTGTCTCGCCAGTCTTCAAGGACGAAAAGAACGGCAAATACAAAATCATCAGCTTCTATGCAAAGAAGGCGCGCGGTTTGATGAGCGCATACCTAATCCGTAATCGCGTGACGAAGCCCGTAGATATCGCAGGATTCGACTTCGCCGGCTACCGGTATTCAGCCGAGGACTCGACTGATGAAGCACCCGTCTTCCTCCGGGAGGAAAGCCTCGCCAAGGCAAGTTGAACGACCACCGCACACAGGCATTTCCATGAACGTAGACAACGCCGAGATCAACCATCGCATCGAGGAGAAGCATCGACTCGTTCCCGGCAAGTCCGCCCTCCTCGTCATCGACATGCAGCACGGCTTCCTCGACGAGGGAGCCTCGCTTGAAGTCGTCGCCGGACGGTCTATCATCCCGACCATCCGCAGTCTCGTAGACGCCTTCCGGGCCAAGGAAGCTCCCGTGATCTTCACCGAATTCGTATACGCCGACAACGTGCCCTGCCTGCGGGGCGACCCTTTCGGCGTAGAACACTTGCCCGCCAAGGAAGGCGAGCCGACCGGCCTCGAGCATCCCTCCTCGAACTGCCTCATCGGCCACAATGCAGGCGAAGGGGTGGAATCCGCAGAAACCGTGGAAGCATTGGCCCCACTACCAGGTGAACTGGTGATACAAGGCCACACCTACGACAAGTTCTACGGCACGCCCCTCGATCTATCCCTGCGCAGCCAAGGCATCACCCATCTCGTGGCCACGGGCATCACGACCGACGTCTGCGTAAGCGGAACCGTCATATCCGGAACCACCCGAGACTACCGCGTGACCCTTGCCACGGACGGCGTAGCCTCACCTTTTCCCGACCTCCATGACGCCGCCCTGAAACTGCTCGCCCACAAGTTCGCTCGCTTAAAGACGGGCGAGGAACTGATCCGGGAACTCGTCTAATCTTGAAAAAACAACTTCTTCCCCAAGCTCTTTTACTCGTTACAACGCCGGGGGTTTCTCTTTTCCTGCTCGCCTGTGGAGAGCCTTCGGAACTCATTCAAGATGCAAGTGACGAGGTAAACCAAACGCACGAACAGAACCTCACCACCGTTCCAGAACCAAAGAAACCCGGTACCGTCCTCTGGGAATTTGAAACGGGAGGTTTGGTGCGCTCCTCCCCTGCCGTCGGGTCAGATGACCACAAGCTCTATGCCATCAAGACCGATTCCAAAGGCCCCGCCAAAAGCCCGTGGCCAATGCGTGTCCAAAACGCCCAACACACCGGCCGCGCCATCGCCGTGAACCCTCAATCATCGGCTCGGCTCGAGCCCAGCTCCACCTCACAAGGCACCTTCACCGTCCTCGCCCACAACGTCGAGAACCTCTTCGATCTCGACGGGGTTTCCGCATACAACGACTACAAACCGGAATATTACGGAGCCTCTCAACTGGAGAGGAAACTGGCGAACCTCACGAACCTGCTCGCCCGCTTCGGCGAGGGTTCTGGACCCGACGTCGTACTGCTCCAGGAAATAGAACTCGACCGCACGGCGGAACGAGACAAGTCGGCCGCCGAACTTCTGGACAAAGCCCTACGAAAAAAGGGTCTCGGACCCTACCACCTCGTAGAAGGCCGAATAAAGGGACAGTCGCTGAAAGAATCTCCCTCTATCGTCTGCGTCACGTTGTCGAAGTTCCCCGTAGAGGAAATCCGGATGCACCCACTGGAACGAGCCCGGCCGGTACTTGAAACAAAAATATCGGTCAACGGAAAACCTCTAATCTTATTCAACAACCACTGGAAATCGGGAGCATCATCCGCCTCTCTGGAGAAGGTACGTCTGGGTAACGCCCAAGTCCTCCGCAAACGCATCGACGACCTCCTGAACGGCGACCCCGCCGTCGACGTAATCGTGGGCGGCGACCTCAACTCCCACTACAACCAAAAGCAAGTCCACGGCTCCGCCATGCCCCAAACGGGAGTGAACGACATCCTTCTTTCTCACGGGAACGAAACCGCCATGCTTAAGCTTAAACCTACCCGGAAGCTCTACAACCTTTGGCACGAGCTGCCTCCCGAGCAACGAGGTTCCGACATATGGAAAGGCGAGTGGGGCACCCTTATGCACCTTATGCTTTCGCACGGCCTTTATGACGACACAGGCATCCAGTACGTCGGCGATTCCTTCCGCACGGTTAGGCTATCGGACTTCAACGTTTACCCTGAGACCGGTACACCGCGACGATGGTCCAACGACTTCGGCGGCCTTGGCGTAAGCGATCACCTCCCAATCGTAGCCAGTTTCAGAAGCGCCACCAAAGGGAAACCTGTGGAAATTGGGAAAAACCATTCTTCGGCACCTCGAGACCTTCCGCAAGTCGACTACTCGAAAGCCCTGGAAAAAGCACTACCCTTCACCCAAGAGATGGCCAGGTCGGCCAACTACGGACAAATCTTCAGCTTTTCAGGCAATCTCGCTCAACAAAAACCGCTAACGCTGGAGACCGAAGGTAATCCCATCCAACTTTGGAGCTTTGACCAATTGGTAAAGAAAAAATTATTTGCCCTTAAAAAAGGCGACATGCTCAGCGGCTACGGATACCTGTCGCGTTATCGCGGGAAGTGGCAACTACTGATCGAGAATGCGAAATGGTTGATCGAATAAAGGGGATCAATCCTCCGTCTTGTCCGGATTTTTGTTCCTGATTCGAACTTCCACTGATTTTTTCTGCATGTCGCGATAGTAATTGGCGTTACCTCTGCGCTTGGTCTTACCCGTACCCGCACGCCCGCCTTTACGTCCCATCAGGGCGGCCGCCTTGAGTAGAATTTGCTTCGCAGTCACTACTTGCCTGCGATTCGATCCAGTGTACGCAAGACTCCTGCGGTCCTTTGGTAGGATTCGGCCATGTCCTTGATTATTGAGTCTACCTTACGAAAAGTAATTTCATTGCTATCTATATGCGAGTCGGGAGAGCTACTTTCCTTCACTACCTCACCTTCATGAGCTTGGATCATACCGAAATCGGTATCCGTCGTTTTGCCTTCCACTCGTTCGATTGAATCGATCTCAATTTCCATAATAAACCGATCTCATTTACACAAGCGTTTGTGTAAAACAAGAAAAAAAAGGAGCAAATGTAAGATTGTGATTTTTTTCAGCGAAGTCGTGAACGCAGATCCGCCTTGAGTTCGGTTAGTCCTTCCTCGAGAATTGCGGATATCGGGAATATGGGAATTTCGGGATAAGCATGACGAAAACGTTCCAAATTTTCAGCAGAAGCAGGCTCATCCATTTTATTTCCCGCAACAACAAAAGACTTGGCTGCGACTTCCGAATCGTAATTGTCCAGTTCTGTGCGCAGTTGTAGGAAGTCTTCCAGCGGATCTCTCTGGTCAGTGGACGCTAGATCGAGCAGAATCAGGATGATTTCACAACGTTCCACATGTCGCAGGAAGCGATGACCAAGGCCACGGTTATCGGCAGCGCCTTCAATCAAACCCGGAACGTCGGCCATTGTGATACGATCGTAATCCTCGGGATATTCCACGACACCGACCGTAGGAAAAAGAGTCGTAAACGGGTAAGAATCGACCTTGACGGAAGCATTGGAGAGGGTATTGAGCAAGGTGGACTTACCTGCATTTGGAAATCCAACAAGACCAACGTCGGCAATTGTCTTGAGGGTAAAGACATAGTCACCTTCTTGTCCGGGGGAACCGTCCGTAAATTGTCGAGGAGTTTGATTGACGGATGACTTGAAAGTAGCATTTCCTCGCCCTCCCCTCCCACCCTCAAGCAAAGTGATTTCCTGATCAGGTTCTAAAAGTTCACATACGATTTCATCCGAATCCCTTAATTGAACGACTGTCCCCGGAGGAACCTTGATAATGCAATCCTCACCACCTTTGCCATTTTGATCACCACCTCGACCTGGTTCTCCATTCTTTGCCTTCCACTGGGGATTAAAATGAAAAGCTCGAAGGTCACCGACATTTACATCTGCCACGATGCGAACATCTCCACCCGTTCCACCGCTACCACCGTTCGGCCCTCCGTTCGGCATGTACTTTTGACGGAGAAAGCTTACGCAACCGTGACCGCCTTTCCCGGCTTTAAGAATAACTTTAGTCTGGTCGTAGAACATACTGAAAGGATCGGAATCATTATGAGTTCCGACCGAATGATCACATAACCCCGACTCGGGGTCAACGCGTCAAAAAGGTTACCAAACCTCAATAGCGGTAATGCTCGGGCTTGTAAGGACCATCTACTTGCACACCGATATAATCAGCTTGCTCTTGCGAAAGCTCGGTCAACTTGGCACCCAATTTCCCAAGGTGCAAGCGGGCGACCTCTTCATCCAAATCCTTGTCCAAACGATACACACCGACTTCGCGATCCAAATTGTTGCGAATGTCGATCTGAGCAATCGTTTGGTTAGTAAAGCTATTGGACATTACGAAACTAGGATGACCGGTGGCGCAGCCAAGATTGATCAAGCGTCCTTCGGCAAGCATGTAAATGCAGTGACCATCGGGAAAGGTGTAACGGGAAACAGGGCCACCGGGAATGGAATCTTCCTTTATGACTTCGCGAATAACACCTTCGGTAGCTTCCAGCTCGGCAACTTGAATCTCATTATCGAAATGGCCAATATTACAAACGATCGCTTGGTCCTTCATCCGGCTCATGTGATCGACAGTAATAATGTCCTTGTTGCCCGTTGTGGTCACGAATATATCGGCAATGGGTAGAGCATCTTCAATCGTAGTAACTTGGTAACCCGACATGCAGGCTTGTAATGCGCAAATGGGATCAACCTCTGAAATCATTACCCGAGCCATTTCATTAGCCAAGGAATCGGCGGATCCTTTTCCTACATCACCGTAACCACAAACCATGGCCACTTTGCCGGATATGAGGACATCCATTGCCCGCTTGATGCCGTCGACCAAGGAGTGACGGCAACCATAAACATTATCGAATTTCGACTTGGTTACCGAGTCGTTGACATTAATGGCTTGGAAGAGCAGTTCCCCTTTCTCCTGCATTTGGATGAGCCTGTGAACACCAGTAGTAGTTTCCTCGGATACGCCGACCATGGCTTCAGAAACACCCGCCCAATGACTGGTCTTTTCAGCATGAAATCGGATGAGGAGATTCTTGATGACTTGCTCCTCCTCACTACCAGACTCCGTATTTACCCAATCGCTCCCATTTTCAAGGCCAACTCCCTTATGAATGAGAAGTGTTGCATCTCCACCGTCGTCCACGATTTGATGAGGACCCGATCCATCAGGCCAAGTAAGCGCGCTCATTGTACAATCCCAGTACTCTTCGAGAGTCTCACCTTTCCAGGCGAACACGGGAATTCCCTCGGCGGCGATTGCCGCAGCAGCATGATCCTGAGTAGAAAAGATGTTACATGAACACCAACGAACGTCTGCTCCGAGATCAACAAGTGTCTCGATGAGCACAGCAGTCTGAATGGTCATGTGCAGGGAGCCCATTATCTTAACCCCGGCAAGAGGTTTGGAAGGTCCGTACTTCTCTCGAGTTGCCATAAGCCCCGGCATCTCGTGCTCGGCGATAGCTATTTCCTTTCGGCCGAATTCAGCCAACGTGATGTCGGCGACTTTAAAATCGAGAGTTTCTTCAGTGAGAGTATTCATGATAAAGGTTTTTACTTAATGGCCCGCTTCAAAGCGGAAACTTTGTTAATTTTTTCCCAAGTGATAGTTTCCAAGTCGTCCACTTTTCCAAAATGTCCGTAGTTAGTTGTAAGAGAGTAAATCGGTCGAAGAAGTTTCAACTGCTTTACGATATCGGCTGGTTTGAAACTGAAAACTTCTTGAACAGCGTCGGAGATTTGTTCGTCGCTTTTAATACCTGTTCCGAATGTATCCACACTAATCGATACCGGATCAGGATAACCGATGGCATAAGCGAACTGTATTTCACAACGCTTGGCCAAATCGGCTGCGACAATATTCTTGGCAACATACCGACCCATGTAGGCTGCGCTTCGATCCACCTTGCTCGGGTCCTTACCACTGAATGCTCCACCACCGTGGCGCCCCATTCCACCATATGTATCAACGATAATCTTGCGACCGGTTAGACCACTGTCTCCTTGAGGCCCACCGACTACAAAACGCCCGGTTGGATTAATCAAAATTTGAGTATCGCGCGAGAGCATCCGTTTAGGGATAACTTTGTTGATGACCTGCTTGGTAATGAAGTCGCGGATTGATTTGTTGCTGACGGCGGCGGCGTGTTGGGTCGAGATTACGACGCTGGTTACCTTCGCAGGCTTGTCGTTCAAGTATTGAATAGAGACTTGGCTTTTGGCATCGGGACGTAGCCACTTAGCCTTGCCCGCCTTGCGCAACTTAGTCAACTGACGCCCAAGACGGTGGGCATACATGATCGGAGCAGGCATCAACTCGGGAGTTTCATCGCAAGCGTAACCGAACATGAGGCCTTGGTCACCCGCGCCCTGCTCGGACGTAGCCTTACCGGTCGCAGATTGGGCATCGACTCCTTGAGAAATATCAGGACTTTGGGCAGTAAGATAATTATTGATGAAAATATGGTCTGCATGAAAGACGTCGTCATCATTCACATAGCCAATTTCACGAATGGCATCCCGAACGACCTGCTCAACGTCGAACTTAGCTTTGGTGGTGATTTCACCACCGACACACACAATGTTGCTCTTAACGAAAGTCTCGCAAGCAACTCGACTAGATTTATCTTGAGCAAGGCAAGCGTCAAGCACTGCGTCGGAAATCGTGTCAGACACTTTGTCTGGATGACCTTCGCCAACGGACTCGGAAGAGAAAATAAAGTTTTTACCCATGAGATCTTAGCCTATTGGGAAAGGCTTCAAACGCAAGCCCATTCATCAACGCATCATGATGCGTTGATGCGTTTTCAAACACCTCAGGAATCACTCAGCGCTTCAACAACTGGCCGAGATAACTTCCGTAGGGAGAAGAACCATGAAGCTTCACAGCAGTTTCGATATCCGCCTTTTCGATCCAGCCCTTGTAAAATCCGATTTCTTCGAGACAGGCGATTTTAAGACCTTGCCGTCTTTCGATAACCTTTACGAAGTCGGTGGCGGAAGCCAAGTTCTCATGACTTCCGGTATCAAGCCATGCAGTACCACGACCGAGCAATTCCACGGCTAACTCGTCCAGTTCGAGATAGGTTCTGTTTAGGTCGGTAATCTCAAGTTCCCCTCGGGAAGAGGGGTTCTGGGATTTGGCGAAACCCGGAGCTCGCTCATCGTAAAAATACAATCCGGGTACAGCAAAATTTGATTTGGGCTCCGTCGGTTTTTCCTCCAGAGACAAAGCTTTGCCATCATCATCAAAGTCGACGACGCCATAGTTTTTAGGATCAGAAACATGATACCCAAAGATAGTGGCCCCTTCTCGACGAGCATCGGCCTCCGCCAAAGTCATCTCCAGTTCATTACCGTAGAAAACGTTATCGCCAAGAATGAGGGCGGAAGGAGAGTCAGCAAGAAAGTCATCGCCGATTATCAGGGCTTGGGCCAAACCCTCTGGGCGGGGTTGCTCGGCATATTCAAAACTTACGCCAAATTGGCTCCCGTCGCCTAGAAGTTTTCGAAACATGGGCAGGTCGTGAGGCGTTGAAATGACAAGGATTTCCCTAATTCCGGCCAGCATTAGTATGGAAATCGGGTAGTAAATCATCGGCTTGTCGTAAACGGGCATGAGCTGTTTGCTGACGACCATGGTTAGGGGATAGAGCCGGGTGCCCGACCCGCCCGCTAAAACAATTCCTTTTCGTTGAGTCATGATAGGCCGAGTCGTTCTCGTTGGTATTTGCCGGAAGTGATGGCTTCGCACCATGGAAGATTGGCAAGGTACCATTCGACCGTGGAAAGAATACCAGCATCGAATCCAAGATTCGGGCTCCAGCCAAGTTCATCATGAATTTTCGAGAAATCGATCGCATAGCGCTGATCATGACCGGGGCGATCCTTGACGAAGGTCTTCAGGCGGGCATGAGGAGAGCCTGCGGGATAAAGCTCGTCCAACGCAGTACAGAGGCAGTCCAAAACCTGTAGGTTCGTCCTTTCAGCATTTCCTCCAATGCAGTAAGTTTCTCCCACTCGCCCACGAGAGAGGACCGCCCAGATTGCCTCGCAATGATCTCGAACGAAAAGCCAATCGCGAACATTGGATCCGTCACCGTAAATAGGTAGCGGCTTACCATCCAGGGCGTTGAGAATCATTAAAGGAATGAGCTTTTCAGGGAATTGGTAAGGTCCGTAATTATTCGAACAGTTAGTGGTTACGGTCGGAAAACCATAGGTATGGTGGTAAGCACGCACCATATGATCCGCCCCGGCCTTTGAAGCAGAATAAGGGCTGTTTGGAGCATAGGAATTAAGTTCACAAAAAGGTGAATCATCAAGAGTCAGGGAACCGTAAACTTCATCCGTCGAAACATGAAGAAAACGAAAGGAAGACCGCTCGGCTTCAGGCAAGCTCGACCAATAACCCCTTGTCGCATCCAACAGGGACAAGGTTCCCATGACATTTGTCTGAAAAAATGGCTTAGGAGTGTCGATCGAGCGATCAACATGACTTTCGGCCGCGAAGTTCACAACAGCATCGATATGATGTTCAACCATTAAGCCCATCGACAATTCACATTCACCTATATCACCGCGGACGAAAAAATAGCGGGGATCGTCCTCGAAGTCCGCCAAGTTTTCGGGGTTTCCCGCATAGGTCATCAAGTCAAGATTGACAATTCGATCGACTCTTTCTTCCTCAAGCAGGAGTCGAATGAAATTCGAACCGATGAATCCCAGACCCCCCGTGACTAGAATTTTATTCATTCCAATACAACCTACACTCCAACGGTGGAGCTTGAAAGCTTCAACTCGCGCAAGGAACTTCGAACGGCTTCCTCTACCGGACGGAGAAAGATTCCCCCCGATTGAAGCTTGCTCGAATCCAGAACGCAATTAGATCGGGGCGTGGAAGCCGCATCTCGCATAAAGGCTTCCTCATCCTCGAAGAAATCAAAGTTTTTTTCGGTGAGACCTTCCTCAAGCATCCAATCGGTTACCTGACGGGTGGTGATGGCACCGGGATTCGTCATGTTGTAAACTCCGTAATCAACTCCCTTGGCAAAACAGTCCAGGCATGCACCGACAAATTCATCCAAGTGAGAGACAGAATTCTCTGCTTCAAGCAAGCGATCGTAGTTCAACACCTTAGAAAGATAATTCCTGTGAGTGTGCTCATGATTAAAGGGAATTCGAAGCCGCCAAACGTAACAATCAATTGCCCCTTCCAGCACCTCTTCCCCCAAGGCCTTCGTACCGCTGTAAAAGCTACAAGGCTGCGAACGGAACGAAAAATTAGGAGAATCAGCTTCAAGCCAGCCACCCCCATCGGGACGCCGACCCGAGAAAGTGCAACCACTGGATACATGCCCCCAAGGAACACCAAGCTCTTCGCACACCTCGCGAATCCTACCCGGCAATACGGCGTTCCCCATAAGGCATTCAGCCTTGTGGCCCTCGCAGGCATCTACGTTGGGTTTACCTGTGTAGCCAGCCGCATTGATCAAGAAGCGAGGTCGCTTAACCCGCATCCAGTCGCGTAACTCAGAAGCATCAGCGTAGTCAAGTTCAGTTCGGGAGAGGCCACAAGACTTCAAGCCTCGACTCGAAAGTACTTCAACAAACTTCGAACCGACGTATCCCGATGCTCCGAGAAGGGCTATCATAATGGAAAGGTATAAAGAACTAACCAATCAGCCATTTCTCACTGTGAAAAAAATTTGCCTGCTTCATTTTGAAAAAAGATACAGTTTCAAAGGTACTAAGGGTAATTAATTTGTTAAAGGGGTAAAGGGAAACGAAGTGAGAGAATTTCAAACAGTAAATTTTTCGATCAATTCAATTCAAAACTTAAGAAGGAGAACTCAACAACTTGCGCCAACTGTCAGGCAAACCTTTTGCTACCTCAACTTGCTGAGGGAAAGACGCTTCCCAAAGTCCGTTTCTCCGAACCCAATCACTCATTCTAGAGATTCCCTCTTTTAATGAAGTTCGTGAGCAATCCGGAAAAAACATATCTAGTTTCGAATGGTCGGAGTAAGCGTGTTTAGCTTCAACTCTTTCTTCCAACCATTCAATATCCAATTCAACTTCAAACTCCTCAGCAATAAGCTCAGCCAAATGTTTGACAGTATTAACCTCGTCAGAACCGACGTTAAAAATTTCATTAAAGCAATCTTCACGAAAACCAGTTTCCGCAATCAGTGGAGCAACGTCACCAACATAAGAAAATGCTCGTGTCTGTCCACCATCGCCAAAAACTGGAAACGGTTTCTCTTCCAAAGCGCATCGCAAGTAAATACCAACTACGTTTCGATAAGGATCCATTACGTTTTGTCTTTCACCATAGACATTGTGAGGACGCAAGATGACCGAATTCAAACCCCACATTTCATGTGCAGATTTCAAATCAAGCTCAACGGCGTATTTTGCAATGCCATAAGGATCTTCGGGGATGGGAGTGGTGTCCTCACGCATAGGGGGCTGTGCAGACCCATATGCCGCAATGGAAGAAGTAAAAACAAAACACTCACACCCATGTTTGACGGTTTCGTTCAAGAGATTAACCGAGGCAACCAGATTATTGGTATAATTGAAGCGACGAATGAAGTGGGAGAGACCTTCGGCGGCATAAGCAGCGAGATGGTAAATGCGGTTAAACGGACCATGGTCGTTCCAAAGATTCCGAACAAACAAATGGTCTGAAACATCTCCCTTAACCCATTCTACATCAGCAGGAACGTTCACTGCAAAACCACCTGACAAGTCGTCAACTGCAATTACTTTTTCCCCTCTTTCAAGAAGGCAATCACAGACATGGGAACCCAGAAAACCAGCAGCACCGGTAACTAAGGATTTTCCTGAACTCATAAGAATAAATTTGGTAAAAAAATGATTTAGCCGAAAAATGGTTGCAGGACAGGATCCAACAGACGACGCGCGGGTCGAGGTACGCAACGCGTCCAAACTCGCTTAATTAGAGGTTGCTTAGCATGAAAATCAAAAAGGTTTTGTACTTCCTTTAATTCTAGAGGCTTCTCCCGACGAGCTTCAACAAGCAGAGGGAGCCAGCATTCAAGAGAAATGCGCGAAATATCACGCTTTTCCCGAATTTCTCGAACCGTATTTCGAGGGATGGCTGGTCGTTCATAAGCTGACTGCAGAGCTATCCGCCATTCGTCACAAGTATTGCTAACTATGTGCCGATTCATCAGATCGGTTTCCAAATAGGGAGGGCTTGCAGAATAAACAGTCTCAATTCCATAACCACCATACTCCACCATTTTTAGATCAGATTTTCCTGCTATGAAATCAAGAGTTGACTGGTCGGCATTAGTCTCAAGTGGAGCAACCCCAAAAACTCGTCCGCCAAATCGATCAAGCATCTGTTTGTGATGGTAAAAATCAATCATTCCAAAAGCACGAATAGAGGAAAATTCCTTCAAGAGTTCTTTGGAAAATTGTCCGAAGAGATACACTGGAAGGCTTTTATCGCGACAAAATGAAGCACAAGCCTCCAAGACCACCTCCTTTGATTGATCTAGTGCGGCAAAATCACTAGAGGTCCAAACCATGGCTTGGGCACTGCCAGAGCCTAAATTTGGGAGACTGCGTGGAAAAAGCAAACCATTAGGAGTGGTTCGACATTTGGATACGCAATCGCATTGAAGAACACTTTCAAGGAGTTCGGCCAAACGAGAAGAAGTGACAGAAAGTATTGAACAACGCTTAACTAATTCGAGAGTTTCGTCGTAATGAGTATCCATCCAGCGATCGAATCCTTGCAAACGATAAGAGGCTTTCGCAAATAGAAGATCATCTATGTCTAGAACAAATCGGTCTTTGAATATTAATTCTCGTAATTTGCCATGGTTTGTGCCCTCACGCTGAACACAGACTACATCGAAAAACTCTGTCTCACCTACGAGCTTGATGTTTCCACCGCTAAGTATCCCAAAGCCATTTAATACGCCGGTCTCATAAAGAGACATCAATATAGCCTCCACCCGAAGACAACGCAGAGCTTGCCCCTCTGGAATGAAAGTGACCCAAAGAACAGATAATCGGTCACAGGAACCACGCCGAATTCGTGGGGCGACAATAGGTGCCGACAAAAAGATTTTATTATTTTCAGACCAAGGTCTCAAGGCTTCCTGCATAGAGGCTTTGGCGTTTTCCGAATTAAAATATTTGCTATGAGTCAGAATTGAAGAATCGGAAGCTTGGCGAAGTGCCGAGGAGTTCCTCGCGATATAACGAATACTTTCTCCAAGCTCTTTTAAATCCGAATAGATCCAACCACAACGAGTCTCCTTAATCATTCCACCCAACTCGGACCAAGATGGATGTAACATGGGGATGCCACGAGTGACAAATTCAACGGTTCTTGTGGAAATAGCGATGCGTCTTTCATAAGAATCACTAAAAAGGTCTAAGGCGCAGGATGAATCCTGCATAAATTCGATATATTCTTGATGAGGCAGAAATCCATGCAGGGTTACTGACTCGAAATCATTCAACCTCTTGGCCAGGTCTTCATATCGCTGTTCGCAAAAAGAATGCGCCCCTCCGAGAAAGTGCAGTTCAGCATTCTGTTCCCCTTCAATCGTAGTGGCCGCGTGAAAAAGCATCTCTTCGTCAAGAAGCCATGGATGCCATCCACCGACAAAGACAAATCTAACCGTATCACCCACCTCGTAACGACGATCAACAAGAGGCATTGACAAGTTTATAACCCTACCAAATGCCTGAGTAGGATCGTGGCCCGCGCCACTAAGAAGACCCATCCAGTAGGAACGCTGTATTTCCGAAACAAATGTTCGTACATCAATATACTTTAAATTACCCGCAATACGAACAGATGCCTGTTCCAGTGATTCGCCTGTAATAAAAACAGTCTCAAGATTCGTCGGACCGTGAAAATCAACACAGCGAAGCAGGCTACTATTCTTTTTGCACAATGCGGAATCAACCGTTCCTGGATTACACCACCAAACCATGCTGAAGTCACCTTTAGCTAATATCTCCTCTTGGTTTTCCAAATTGTAGGCTCCAAGAAAATTAAATCCAATCCGCTCGACTTTTGACTTGTGTATTTCTGGGGTAGCAAAAGACACTTGAATCCCAAGATTTCGGAGCAATTGCATAATCTGAAAACTTCGAAGTCCTCCACCACTAGTCGAGGCATCATCCCCAGGAATGCCGTCGGAGCAAAAAACAAGTGCCCTGGGAGAGTTCATTTTCCGGCGAGAAGTTGATGCAAGAGAATCGGTAGCTTCAAAATCCTTGCCAAACGTTGGGCTGCATCATCAACGACATTTGCCTCAGAATCATAGAGTTGCCTTTCAAAAGGAAATTTCGCGTTGGTGGCCTTACGCTTTAACCTTAGACGAGTAGAAAGGAGGCCGTAATATGTTCTGTAAACAGACATGGAATTAGGATTAAGAAGCATATGAGAGTATCGATTTCGTGAACGAAAGCTAGCACCAAACAATACGGCCAACCCCTGAGAATGCTCAAAATAAGTATTTCTAAAACGGCCCTTGAGTTCATTCCAAAACTTTCCGACCTCGAAATTTGGATCTTGGGATGAAATATCATGAAGAAGCATGATCCCATCCTTCTTTAACTTCGGAAACCAATCTTCGAAGTCCTTGCATACTGAGTCGTAAGAATGCAATCCATCTAGGTGAAGCAAATCCACTGATTCGTCTGCAAAATGATTCAATGCTTCTGAAAAAGTACATTTTCGGAGCTCTACGAGTTTGTCGAAATGCTCTCTACTCGTACAGTGAACTTGGTCATAAATAGCGTCACCGATAGGTCCGGCATGTTCGTCTCCTCGCCAGTGATCAATTCCGACGATGCTGGCACTATGCCTTACCTCAGTGCATGATTGCGCAAAGGCGAACAAGGAATCTCCCTTGTGAACTCCTAGCTCGACTATGATCTTAGGTCTGGTCCACTGAATAATATCACGAGCGAAAAACACATGACCATGCCAACTCTCAATATCAGAAAGAAATTTAGGTTCGAAATTTAAAGAAGGAAATATTTTCATGGTCAATCACCTTCAGACAAATGCCAGAAAGAATCAGCAATAAGCCAATGCTTTGGAGAAAAATTTCCCGTTTCAAGTATTTTCTCGAAAAGATCCTGCAAGTGACAACTTAAGTCATTAGAATAATTATTTAGGGATGCAGATTTTAATACAGGTCTTCCCAAAAAATCTCGACAACATAAAAAGGCTCCAATCGGCATATTTCTTTTTTCAGCAAAAAGAGCGGCTCCAGCCTGAACTTTGGCCGTTGTTCCAAAAAGATTTAATTTAATCGAGCTATTATGAGATCCAGCAATAAGATCAGCTAAAACTACACCTATGGAGCCGTTAATTAACAACTTGAAAAAGCTTCTCTTGCTTTCCTCCAAAAAGAGAATTCTACCTCCGTTTAGATACTCGGACATGATCTCATATTTCTTATGAAAGAATGCTTGAAGAGAAGGAGGCAAAAGAGGTGAATCCACAACATTTGATCCCAGAACGAAAACTGGTCGCTGGAGGGAGCTCAAAGCTAAGATCCCCAGAGTAAAAGAGCCATAATGGCAGGAAAACAAGACACCTCCTCCGCTAGGAAAACCTTCCAAATCGTCAAGGATTTGTTTTTGAAGGTCTTTTAGCTCATTTTTAAGAAGAGACCCAGACCGAAGGCAAAAAACATCTGCCTCTTCCAATGAATAAGAAATAAATCGAGTTATCGATAATAGACCAAATTTTGAATGGCTCAAAACGTTAGCAGATTTTTCTCGTACAGAATGATTTTGGAGTAAATTTCTCCAATCACGATCGAGAATAAAGTTAACAACACCTCTGAAAATGAAAAACAGACGTAATAATCTTGGGAACGGCAGGCGGGTGATAATCTCTAAAAACTTGTATTCAACTTCAAAAGTGAATCGCAAAAAACGATGAAAAGAAGCCATTTCAGTTGGAAACATCCTTCCACTCGTGGGGCAAAGTAAAGATTCCCACTTCCTTAGACTCTTGCACCACTTTCAGTCGAGTGGATAAGGTTAGATGATGTAACAGCAAGAAGCCCTTCTCGCACAGCAAAAACACATCAATCTCATACTCTCCTTTTAATAAAGGAAGAAGAGGAAAGGAAATTAAAACCTTCGCAACTTGGTCGACGGTCGGAAGGCGATAATCAAAGCCATCGAAATGGGAACCAGCACAAGCAAGAGGACGACGCAAATGGTCGTGTATCACTACCCCAAGCTTGGGAGGATCGTTAGCGCGCTCAAAATCAAATTCAAATTTCAAATGCAGGCTATCAATCTTAGACCGGAATTCAACTAGTTGATTTTCAGTAGGTAAGGGATCATCATTCTTAAAGATTGTAACATTCTTGAACTCTGCTTTGTTTTCTGTCTCATCATCCCGGTTGTCGGATGTGTTCGCTTCGTCTACAGTCTCGCCCAACTCTTCAGAGTCTTGCTCGTACCTAACTAAAGCTTCCTTAGTCGCTCCAAAAAAAAGATTTCTTCCTTTCGATAAATAAAGCGTCCGATTGCAGACCATTTGGATGTGATAGGGAGAGTGAGAAGAGAGGAAGACCGTTTTTCCTCGATCCATAATTTCGCGAACTCGATTAAATGACTTGCGAGCAAAGACTTGATCACCCACGGAGAACACTTCGTCCAAGATCAAAATGTCTGGCTCAACCATAATTGCAGCTGAAAAAGCCAAACGAGAGAGCATTCCGGTGGAATAAGTATTCAAGGGATAATCAGCAAATTCACCAACCCCGGAAAAATCTATTATTTCGTCTAACTTCGCTTTTGCTTCAATATTTTTCATTCCCATTGAAGAAGCATATGTTAAGAGGTTTTCGCGGC
The DNA here is from genome assembly GCA_002730975.1 of Opitutia bacterium. GTDB lineage: Bacteria > Verrucomicrobiota > Verrucomicrobiia > Opitutales > Seribacteraceae. The sequence continues at coordinate 565 of PCBO01000108.1, read as the reverse complement.
CGGTGAAATTGTGATCAAAACCGCTACCAAGCTCAAGGACAGCCGCCAAACGGCCATGTACTTCAGTGCAACCACTTGTTGCTGAGAGAGTTCCTGCTAAAATCTGAAAGAGGGTCGATTTCCCCGCACCATTAGGTCCAATAACACCTATGGTTTCACCTTGAAAAACTTCAAATGAGATATCCGAAAGTGCGTTGAACCCAACTGGTGGTGATACCTTTGTTTTTAGAAGAGCTTGTTTGAAGGTAGCCCAGCTGCTGTTGCGTAGGGGGTAAGTCTTGCAAACATCAACTGCTTCGACGACGGATCTCAAACTGACTGTGATTATAATTTAATCCGACAAACAAACAAAACTTGCCTGCATTAGGGAAAATGGCCGAATTAGAAATTAATTTCTGTCCAAATCTTCAATAGTAATCTGGGCAACACCAGAAGCAGAACCGCTACCGCTAACAATCGCGGTGTAAAGAGCGTAACCGGCATATGCAGAGTTACCTGCCAGAGACGAAGCTTGTTCACTAGTCATAATGGGAAGATTGATCAGCATAGCTGCAGCGCTGTTGTG
>PCBO01000107.1 GCA_002730975.1 Opitutia bacterium | reverse complement strand
GCGCATACGGTCGACTCCCCGAGGTGATTTGGCTATTTCGCCTGTCTCTCGATGAATGCGTTGATCGTGGACTTCCCCTTGATCCAACCCAGTTTCGCAAGGAAGTGTTCGGACGCGAGCATGGTCTCGCGAAAGGATTCATTGTCGAAGCGACCCCAATTGAAGAAGCCGTGAGGCTTGCCTTCGAATGCAACCAGCTTGCAGGAGTTGCCAAGGGCTTGGGCTTGCTTTTCGTAAAGTTGAACAGTGCGGAAAGGTACGGCGTCGTCGTTCGTACCGTGAAAAATGATGGTAGGAGCCAAACCTTTTCGAACATGATGGTAGGGAGAAATTTTCTGTGGGTCGGTCCCGATGCGTTCTTTTCGCGAAGCCATTTTTTCGGCGGACACCTCGAACTTTCCCGGAACCTCGGCGAGGATTAACGCAGGGTTGAAAAGCAAGAGGGCATTGGGGACGGAGGATGTCTTTTCGTCTTTCTCGAAGCCGGGCACGGTAGCGATTGCGGCCGCGACGTGCCCGCCGGCGGAGCCTCCGCCCGCCGCTACCTTGGCCGAGTTCACTCCCAGCGTCCTTGCATTCTTTCGTATCCAGCGAACGGCGGATTTTCCGTCCTCCACGCACGCCGTCGCCTTGGTGTCGTTGCGAGAGGATACTCGATAGTCCGCCGTAATGGCGACCATTCCGCGTGAGGCCAAGTACTTGCACTGCATCTCGAACTGGCCCGGTGTGCCTGCCCTCCAACCGCCTCCAAAGAAGAAGACCACCGCAGGACGCTTGTCGGACTTTTTGTGACCCTCGGGTTCGAAGATCCATAGTTTCAGCTTGGTGTCACCGATGGTCTTGTAGACCTCCTCCCGAGCATCGCGAAGTTCGGGAGGGTAGGAGGGTTTCCCCAGCGCCAATGTTGCGAGAGCGAGAATAATTAATGAAAAGATTAAGGAAGGTTTCATGATGAGGAGTTGAAAGTTCTTAAATGCTTACCTTGTGAGTAAAGCCTATGGAAGGCAAAGCGCTTTTACTCATCCCGTTTTAATTTCTGAAAACGCTTTGGTTGGCCAGCTTGGAACCGCTCCGGGCAACGTACCGGGGAGTTCGCAACAATGACGCCTTAACTCTCGGCGATTGCTGCCATCACCATGACGAGGATCATGAGGCCAAGTACGTAAAAAATGAAATGAATTGCTCAGAACTTTTTTTCCCACTTTGCATGCCAGAACCTGACGAAAAACCTGTAGAAGACCACGGTTACGCTTGAAATCGCTCCGCAAGATTCACCTGCAATAAATAAAATCGCCAAAGAAAAAAACGATCCTACCGCAAATAGCATCAGAAAAGATAAGGGTTCGGGAGGAAGTGTAAGAAATCCCCATGCTTGGGAGCAAGCAGACCAAACACCTAGAGCCAGCGACAAGAAAATTCTTAATGCAGGCCAACTTTTCATACTTTTTTAAATAAAGCTCATGACACTCAAGCAAGCATTAACCCGCCTCAAGGATCGCCACGATTGGGACGAGGTAATTATCTACCTCGCCAAGGAACGCGAAGCCGCCCTCATGGACTTTCAACATTCCGACCTCACCGACAATCCGGACAAGCTGGCTAAACTAGCCGGAGAAATTGCGGCCATCGACAGGGTGCTTCGAGTCTTGCAGAATGATTGAACCCTGCGAGCAGTTCGCCAATGAGGTCACCGCCTGCTTGAGGCGATTGTCCGAGGAATCGGACCTCGAGGAAGCCCAGTTGACCGAGATAGCCTGCGAAGCAATCAACGAATGGATGGACGAGGACATAGTCGGCTTTGAGTCCGACGACGGCCTTCTTGGGCATCGCCTTCTGATCTTCGGGGATGGGGTTGCTAGTGAGGTACAGCTCCTCCAACTTCTTCAAACCCGCCAGACGCGAGATGTCGGTGATCCCGCGTTGTCCTCGGTTGAGTCTGGTCAGATCGGGATTGAGTGAGTCAACGAAACGCAAGACACCATACCCCACCGCCAAAAGCAGGGCGACGAACATAGCGGCAAGTAGTTTCTTCATTTCCTTATTCTAGAGCCTTGCGATTGATTCGCCTATTACAAGTTTCCTCTAATTTTGTAACGAGCATCTCTCCTTCCAACACTCGCCGCCGTTGGGTTCAAGGGGGGGGTAATTATCGGGACGCCTTTGGGCAGCTTTAGTCGGCGGACCCTTTCGTAAAAAAATCTTTCGCACCGACCCACATGAAAATACAAAATACAAACCCAAGGCTAGCTAAAAACCCTACCTTTTCCATTTTGAATCCTAAGAATAAAAGGAGGGTGAGTGCTATGAAAAATAAACTTAACCATCCCCAATTTCGTCCCATGTATCTCCAATTGTTTTCTTTAATTTTCTCTACCTCCGCAGAGAACGGCTCCCTATCTTCCTTCCCTATCTTTTTTGAATCTTCCATCCCGCAAACCTGCCCTCTTACCTAGCGGGACGTCAATTCTATCAACCAGTGACCGATCTGGGCTGTCTAAATGTTCAGGCTAGGTCTTGCCTCCATCCAACACTCGCCGCCGTTTAGGTCAGGGGTGGATGACCCACTTTTACGATTTAAGTCAAAATCAACCTCCCTTTGCGTTACAATGAAGGAGTTGGCGGGTAACACCGCAGGAGAGTGCGAACTTATTCAAACGCAGATATGGATCAGGAAACAATTACCGAGGCTCCGGGTAACGATTCGGGAGCAGACACCAGCACAGGCATCACCACCGAAGCCGCATTAGCCAATTCCTTTTTGGAACGGGTTGAGGAGCAACCGGAGGAGAAGCCAACCGAGACCGAGGCAACCTAGCTTTTTCCTAATCAAGACCTGCCTTCCTTTGTCGACAATACGCTGACTAGGAGCACGAAAAAGCATAGGGTCAGGCTAAAGAGAGGAACTTGCAAGGGCGGAGGGAGGGAGTAAATAATGGCGGTGGCGGGAATCCATACCAGCCAAGTGGAGAGAAGGAGTCTAGCGATCTCGAAGAGGAAAGATCGCTTGGAGGTTGTATCGCGGAACTTGGACCAGGAGAAGTCGCAATCCTTCCATCCATAAAAGAAGGCGGTGATAGGAGCCGCCCAGAGAGTACAGTAGACGAATTGGTCGACGAAGACCTTGGTCGCAATGGTCGTCCAGTTTAGATCATCCCCGAAGAGAAGGCTTTGTAGCCGGTAGAAGGCATCGACGTCGACTCCTCGGGCTCCCCAGTAAAGTAGAAATAAGACTCCGTGGTACGAGATCATCCCGGCATTGATCCGACCTGTCGCCCATAAATAAAGAAAGGGAATAAAGCCGCCAAAGAAACCTGTAGCTATGAATGAATAGAGAAAGCCGTATGTTCGCTTAATATTCATCACCGCCTCGAAGAAGCCCCTTGAAGATTCGAGGAAGTAATAAGTAAGCACGACGAAGAGACCAACGGTCCAGAGGACAAGTCCCGGGACTAGGTTGGCCCGGAAACCCGCCGAGTTCATCCTCCACAGAGTGGCCAAAGTCGGAAAAAGGAAATCTTTCACCCCTCCCTCCAACATTCCTCGACCGTCAGGTCAAGCTTAGCGAGCAAAGGAAAGTACGAGAAGTATTAGTGTTTCATTGAAACATTCTAATTCAGTAGCTGTCGCTAGGAGACTAAAAGACTTTCAGGCAAGCACGAATCAATAGAGACGAGAACAATGTCAGCAAAATCCAGTTAGCGATACTCTGTCGACGAGTGCTGAAACCTAAAAGGCGAAAAATACCCCAGCCGAGAGTAGTGCACAAAATGAACCCGCATTGACACCACACGACTAATAGCGCCTGGACTGCAAGTGGCGAGAATAGGCTGAGAAGATACGTATCGAGCATGAGTAGCATAACCAGCTCTCGGTCCAGTAAGGCGGCAGTCCACAAGAAGAATGGGCAATAGTATAAAACAGTTTGCAGGATGTTTTTTTCTCCCATCCTTGAGGGCGATTTCGAAGTGCTCGGTCGTGGTTTGAAATCCTCCTGCGCTATCCACTGCGCGTCGGCTAGGGTGAACCAGTTCAAGCCGTCTTGGCAGGCTTTATCGCTTAGGGCAAAGTTCCCCGCCTCAATATATTGGCGAATCTGAGCGGTGGAGTAGGGGCCAAACACTTTCTCGTTCTTGGAAAGGTAAACCTTCATGTTTAGCAGGATTACCTCTGTGGTTATATTCGCCTAGTATAAATTTCCTTCAATTTTGTAATCGATCGAAGGTATGCGGACTGTACTAGCTAATGAACAAGCGGGAACCCTTGAAGGTCTTAATCAAAGCCTCGCCATTCATCTCAGTTTGAATCTAAGTGTGAGAAGCTTTTGCAATAATACCAACCTCCGCTGTAGTGATCTTTTATGCCGTCGGGTTTTCTATGGTCCAAACTCCAGCCTTTCTGATCACACTCTGCTTGGTCATAGAAGTACAGGTGCATATCGTTTTCATTTTTGTAGTACACTTATCCATTAAAAAGTTTTTCCTGGGCCTGGTAGGTCCCGTTGAAACTTGCATCGGGGTGACGAGCAATAATCACTTTCGTGGGTTTCTTTCCGCCGATGACTTCAAGATCAAGTAGGGTTGTGGCAGGTTTCCGCTTTTGCTTACTCGCATCATTGGTCGCCTTTTACCGTATGTTCGCTTCCACCTTGGCAAGTGCCTTCATCTCCATCCTGGTCAGTCTTTTCACTTCCTCCTCTTCGAGTTTTTTCTCTTCCATTCGTGCAAGTTTCTTGACCTCCTCGGCTCTTGCCTTTCCAGCCGCAATTGGAATTGGGTTTGGATGAGCGCATTCCAGGCAATTTACGGTTTGTTTGGAGATGCCTTTTCCACAAGCCTCCCATTGTGCATGAGAGATGCGTTGAACGAAGCTTTTTCAAAATTGGATTGCGGACACTCAGAATCTCCGCATCCCGTCATAAGCAAGGCGACAATAAGAGCGACCGAAAGCTGTTTTATGCTCCCGCCCCTAAGTGCCTAACCAGCTTGGTCAAGCACAGCTCGCCCATCAAATAACCATAGCCGTAAAGCTGGATGATAGGCGAAGGTGAACGCCGATGGGTTTAGCGTCTTCCGCGACTACTGGCTCTTCCACGAGACCTACTGAAGTTTCCTTGGCCACCGCCACTACCTCCACGGTTGCCTCCGCCTCGGTGCCCCCCTCCGCCTCGCTGACCGCCACCACCACCCCGTCGTCCTCTGCCACCTCGATTGCCACCGAAACTTTTTGGAGCGGAGGCTGTTGAACGCAGGGATTCCTCGCAATGATAGTCGTGTTGAAGATCTACCGGAATCGACTTTCCGAGCAGGCTTTCGATGGCGCGGAGGTATTCCTTTTCCTCTCCGCAGCAGAATGAAATAGCTGCACCGTCGGCGCCGGCTCGAGCCGTGCGTCCGATGCGGTGGACGTAGGTTTCCGATTCAACGGGAAGGTCGTAATTGATTACGTGGGTGACGTCGTCGATGTCGAGACCCCTGGCTGCCACGTCTGTCGCGACAAGAACTCTGTAATAACCGCCCTTGAATCCGTCGAGCGCCTTGGTGCGGGCCGCTTGGCTTTTGTTGCCGTGAATGGCGGTTCCTCGAATGCCGACTGAATCTAGTTTTTTCACTACTCGATTGGCGACGTGTTTCATCTGAGTGAAAACTACGGCTTTTTTGATGCCGGGGTCTTTTAGCAGATTGGCCAAAAGATCATTTTTCTTCTTCTTGTGAACATACAGCAATTTTTGGGCGATGACTTCGACCGCAGGCTTTTCCGGGGCTATTGCCACCCGGACCGGGTGGCGGACCATAGACTTGGCCAAGGCTTCCATTTTGGGCGCCATAGTGGCGGAGAAGAACAGGGTTTGTCTTCTTTCCGGGAGTTTAGCCAAGACGCGTTTGATGTCCGGGATAAAGCCCATGTCGAGCATCCTGTCGACCTCGTCGAGAATGAATACTTCGACCTCGTTCAGGTGTATGTATCCTTGTTGCATAAGATCCAGCAGGCGCCCGGGAGTAGCTACTAGGATATCCACTCCCCGATTCAAGGCCTTGACTTGACGATGCTGATTAACTCCCCCGAAAATGACGGTGTGAGTAAGTCTCAGGAATCGTCCGTAGGTTTGGATGCTATCCTCTATTTGCGCGGCGAGTTCGCGTGTTGGCGCCAAAATCAGCGCTCGAGGCGTGCCTCTTGCAGGTCTTTGAGAGTTACCAGAAAGCTTTTCCAGTAGGGGTAGGGTGAAGGCGGCCGTTTTTCCGGTACCTGTCTGGGCAGTGCCTATTAGGTCTTTCCCTTCGAGAAGGTGAGGTATGCACTGCTCCTGAATGGGCGTGGGCGTGACGTAACCTTCGTTGGCAATCGCCTGTTGGATTTTCTCCATTAGAGTGCCGAAAGCACCCTGTGGTTTCTCTGTTTGTATATCCGAATCCGAATGGTCGGAGTTTTCGCTGTACGCGTGTTCTTGGTCTTTCATTTTTATTCCTGGTCCGGGGGTCTATAAATCTCTACCCGCCGGACACGTGGAAAAGAAAGTACCGCAACAGTCGCGGTGGTTGAGCATCCTTACCCAAAAGGTTGGAATGCGAAGTTTTGCCAACTTTAGGATTTGGAGCTTTTACACTCCCCACACCTTAAGTAAAATCATTTTTTACCCGAAAGCTGAATGGAATGCAAGCTCAAGGAACATGGATTTCTTTAATGGAAATGGACATGTTTATTTTCTAAAGCAGCCTCAATCCCTCGATTCGTTGTATCAGATCGGGTAAGTGTTCCATAAATGTTCTCAAGAGTTTCCAAGTGATCCAAACTGTGGCGATGGTCAGAATCGTAATACCCATGGTAAGAATGATTTTCGTAGTTCTTTGATATTCCGGATGCAACCAAACCAATGGAAGGGCAAACGGACCAAAGGAAAGTAGGGCTATAACCACGATGGAAGTTGTGAAATACCATTTTGTTTCCAGTTGGCGAGGTTGATCAAGGAACTCATTGCAATATCGGCACTTAATGGCTTCGTCCTGTATTTCTTCCGCACAGAAAGGGCATTGCTTCATAAGTCTTACTGTGTCCCCTTGGTATAGACAAGCCAAGGACTGATTTTACCTGATGGTCTAGGCTCTTACTTCGTTTTTTTTGATTTTTAAGCGATTCTATTCAAAGTCATCAAGAGTGGGGTGGCTTGGTTAGGTCTCGACCGGCCGACGAGCTCCCCTTTTTCGGAAACTGCCACGGAACCGCCTAGTTTAGAACCGTCTGAGTTCTTAATGGTATTGTCCCCAAGGAAGTTTGCTTGGATGATCGGGCATCGGCAAAAGTTTGCTACCTCTTGCAGCAACCTTGTCCACGGTTCCTTGTTATTCCACTCCCAGTCATCGTCCCAGCCCCAGTAACCGGGCCATAGGATGGCATCGATGCTCTCTTGCCCGAGGAGTTCTTTGGCGTCCTCGATTTCTCGGCAAAAAATCAATGCGAATCTAAAGCCCTGAAAGCTAAAGACCCTTTTTTTCTTTTGTGGAATGGAGAAAAAAGATTCCTCGGCAGGAGTTAATCCCCTCTTGCACAAGACCTCAATGACCTCGCCGTCTTTGCCCACGACGATGGAACCGTTGTAGAACGAGGATTTTTGGCGAATGGAGGTAGGTATTACGGCTCCGACCCGATACTTCCTGCAGAGCTTCAAGGCTTTTCCAAATGCTTGCTGCATTAGCTCCTCGGACAAATCCGGCCTCGCTGAGAAACCTGTAAGGGCGCACTCGGGAAACAATGCGAGGTCGGCTTTTAATTCAGCGGCAAGGGCAAGGCCCTTTTCGATCGCCTTCAAATTGTTTTTGGCGTTAGCGGAATTCGGAATTTGGATGGAAGCTACCTTCATTCGGCTTCTTGTGCTAAATCCATTTGGCGTACATCGTTTCTTCTTCGGTTAGGTGCAGGCAGTTTTTATTCCGGATTCGTGGTGGAATTCATCTTTGACCGCGAAGGAATTATTTTTCCGCAATGGTTTGTCCGATATGCTTCATGTCTTTGAAGCGGGCGAGTACGACTTGACGGTGGCGTTCCTCGAGACTGGCTCGGCGTTCCGCGGAAAGAGCGCCCACGCAGCGGTGGCAACACACTCCCGGCTCGTAATCCGGAGATTTCAAGTCCTCGGGTTTCAATGGCCATCGACAGCCGAAGCAAATTTCGGCATCTCCCTCTTCCAATCCATGAACGACTGATACGCGGTGGTCGAAGACAAAGCATTCACCCTCCCACAGGCTATTCTCAGGTTTTACGTTTTGTAGATAATTCAAGATGCCGCCCTTCAGGTGATAGACTTTTTCGAAGCCATTTTTCAACAGATGAGCCGAAGCTTTTTCGCATCGTATTCCGCCTGTGCAAAACATGGCCACTTTTTGTTTTTTGGAATCGCCGAGTTTCTCTTTTGCGTAATTGTTCCATTCACCAAAAGCAGTGGTTTGGGGATCGATGGCTCCCTTGAAGGTTCCAAGTTCCACTTCGTAATCGTTTCGAGTGTCGATCAGCTTTACTTCAGGGTCGCTTATGAGTTCGTTCCAGTCTTCAGGCGCAATGTGTTTACCGACTCCTTCGTTGGGATTTACCGATGGGTCTCCAAGCGTCACTATCTCCGGTCGTATGATGATACGCAACCTATGGAAAGTGAGGGACTCGGTGGGGCATTCCCGATGTGGCATTATTGCCAACCGTGAGTCGGAGCGAATGAAGGCAAGTACTTTGTCGACTCCTCTTTTAGGGCCGGCGATGGTGGCGTTGATTCCCTCCGTGGCCAGAATGATGGTGCCCAGCACATCGGATTCATTGCATTGTTTTTGCAAGAGCTCTCGGAAACTGTCGCAGTCCGGAAGGTCTACGAATTGGTAAAAGGTAGCAATCGTTTGTTCCATAGGAGTATTACGAAATACTGTTTAAGACTCTATGAGCTTTGAACAAGGGTTTTCTCTCGTGCAGCCGAACCTTGATGTTTCTAAATGCTTTTATGAATGATTGATAAGACGCCATGTCGGCGATGCCTTACGTGTTTGGTGTTATTGAACACCTTATGCCTTAAGGATTAGCGATCCAGTTCGAGTTCAGATCGAACCTCGGTGAACTTCTCTATCGCGAAGGTCAAGTCTTCTCGGGTGTGAGCGGCTGAAATTTGTGTACGGATGCGGGCTTTCCCTTGCGGCACGACGGGATAAGAGAAGCTAACGACATATACGTTTTTTTCCAACATGGCATTGGCTACTTTACTTGCCAGAATTGCATCCTCCAGCATGATGGGAGTTATGGGGTGTTCGCCCGAAAGAATTTCAAAACCACTGCTGGATATTTCTTCTCGGAAAAAACGGGTATTAGCCTCAAGCCGGTCCCGTAACTCGGTGGATTCCGTAAGTATTTCGATGGCTTTTATGGAGCCTGCCACTATGCTGGGCGCTACGGTGTTGGAAAAAAGGTAGGGTCTCGATCTTTGCCTGAGGTATTCGATGATTTCAGCGCGTCCGCTTGTATAGCCGCCGCTAGCTCCTCCGAGAGCCTTCCCCAAGGTTCCTGTGAGGATGTCGACTCGTCCTAATACTCCTTGGTGTTCGTGAGTACCTCTTCCATGCTTTCCCATGAAGCCGACGGCATGCGAGTCGTCTACCATCACTAAGGCCTCGTGCTCATCGGCAAGGTCGCAAATTGCTGAGAGGTTGGCCATAGAACCGTCCATCGAAAAAATACCGTCGGTGACAATTAGCTTTCGTCGAGCATCTTTTGCTCTCATAAGCTGCGCCTCGAGGTCGTTCATATCATTGTTCTTGTAACGGAAACGGGCGGCTTTACAGAGGCGCACGCCATCGATGATTGATGCGTGGTTGAGTTCGTCGGAGATCACGGCATCATCAGGGCCCAGGAGGGTTTCGAATAACCCGCCGTTTGCGTCGAAGCAGGAGGTATAGAGGATGGTGTCTTCCGTCCCGAGAAAGGTCGTCAGCTTTTCCTCCAGTTTCTTGTGTATGGTTTGTGTGCCACAAATGAAACGAACGCTGGCGAGACCATACCCCCATTCGTCCAGCGCTTCGTGAGCCGCCGAGATCACGTCCGGATGGTTTGCCAAGCCAAGGTAGTTGTTGGAGCAAAGGTTGAGCGCGGGTGCTTCTCGTCCGACTTCTACGTGAGCGGATTGGGGGGAGTCGATGATGCGCTCGGACTTGTACAGACCGGCGGCGCGAATGTCGTCGATTTCAGTCTTCAGTTGCTGCCGGCACTTCCCGTACATAATTACCACTCCAATAAGACTTTGCCGCTTTCCCCACTGAGGGCTGTGTTGAAACCGTCCCGAAAATCATCGGATTTGAACCGGTGAGTGATGACGGGCGCGATGTCTAGACCGCTCTGAAGCATCACTGTCATCTTGTACCACGTCTCGTACATCTCACGGCCGTAGATACCCTTGATCGTGAGCATGTTGAATACAACTGCATTCCAGTCGATCACCATGTCTTTTTCGGGAATGCCGAGCAAGGCGATCTGACCGCCATGGCACATGTTGGCGATCATGTCGTTGAAGGCACTTGAGTTTCCGCTCATTTCCAGTCCAACGTCGAAGCCTTCCTCCATGCCCAGTTCTTTCTGGATTTCAGTAATAGATTGTTCGGTGACGTTTACTGCGGAAGTCAATCCCATGGTCCTGGCTAGTTCGAGGCGGTAGGGGTTGACGTCCGTAATAACTACGTGCCGGGCACCGGCGTGTTGGACAATTGCGGCGCACATTATGCCGATTGGGCCGGCTCCCGTAATCAGTACGTCTTCGCCAAGTACGGGAAAGCTCAAGGCGGAGTGCGTGGCGTTTCCGAAAGGATCGAAAATGGAAGCGACGTCTAGATCGATGTTGGAGCTATGCGCCCATACGTTGGTCTGGGGAAGTGATATGAATTCAGCGAAAGCTCCCGGTCGCGTTACTCCGATGCCCGCGGTGTCGTTGCAAAGATGTCTTCTTCCAGCCATGCAGTTGCGGCAATGTCCGCAGACTACGTGTCCTTCGCCGCTCACAATTTCGCCAAGGTGGAAATCTCTCACGTTTTTCCCCACTTCCACTATCTCTCCAACGAACTCATGTCCCACGACCATGGGGAGGGGAACGGTCTCTTGAGCCCAATCATCCCAGTTGTATATGTGAAGATCAGTCCCGCAGATGCCCGTCCGATCCACCTTGATCAGGACGTCATTGCCTCGGACGGCGGGTTCCGGCACGTTTTCGAGCCATAGGCCGGTCTCCGGTTCTTTTTTTACTAGGGCTTTCATTCTAATGTTAAATCAATCTGTTGGAGAATGCAGAAGTTTACCCAAGCTTTTTCGTGTTGGAGCAAATTCTTCAAGTCTTTCCGGCATTTATGAACCTAGGAATTGACTCCGGTTGGCTGACTCGATTTCCTCTAGTCACGAAATCCAGTCGAAAAAACCGATCTCTTCCAATTCGTTTTTCAATGAGGTTTTAGCGTTTTCGGTGAGGTTGCCTAAGGGTGGGCGAGCAGGTCCGCATGGAACTCCAAGCATTTCCATCAGCGCCTTGGTGGCGGGAAGATATTCGTACTTATAGAGGATATCTATGAATTTAACGGAGTGCTCCTGATGCTGTTTGGCGGTCGCAAGATTCCCTTCGGCATAGGATTGAATGATTTGACGATATATGGGAGCGGCGACGTTGTAGCTGCTCCCGACTGCCCCGCGACAGCCGAGCTCAAGTCCCTCGAGAAGTTTTTCGTCCGTCCCGAAAAGAAGGTCGAAGACACCATCTTCCACTTGCATGCATTCCTTCAACAAGTCTTGATCCGGGTTGGTGAATTTCACGCCCACGAGCGATGGGATTCGTTCGCGACCTCGTCTAAGGAAGTCCGCCGTATCCAGACTCACTCCGGTCATGCTCGGGATGTCGTAGAAATAGAAGGGTAGTTGCGGAGCAACTTTCGTGAGCAAGGCAAACCAATCGATCAGTTCGTCCACGCTTGCAGGCTTGAAGAAGGTCGGAGCCATTGCCCCGATGGCCTCCGCTTCCGAGACCTGAGCCGCTTTCACCAAGTCTTGAGCATCGGGTAGACTGTTGTGCCCGACATGAGATATATTGACCAATCCGTTTGCTTTTGCCTCTGAACCCCATGTCTTGAATAACCGGATGCGTTCTTCCGTAGAGTAGGAGTGGCATTCGCCCGTGGTGCCTCCTACGAAAACTCCTTTCACTCCGGTATCCGCCAGATGCTTGGCCTGTTTGGCGACTGCTTCCGTGTTGAGTGAGTAGTCTGCGTTGCAGGGAGTGTGTGGGGCTGCGATGAGTCCGGTCAGTTTCATGAGGTGCGATTCTTTTTCAAGATGTGCATAGTTGATAAAACAATTACTCTTTAAGGAAATCTTTTTTTTTGGCCATGGCGTCGAGTTCACACAACTTCAAGCGTATACTTGTAATATAGGGTTTCTCTCCCTTGGTCCAGTGACCGTAGGTAGTAGTCACAATAGTGTTGTCAGGCAATACTTCAACCGGTGGATAGGCGCAATCCCAACTGTTGGTGTTGTCCATCAAGCGTACCCGGTACTGGCCTTCGTTTCCTTTTGCGATATCTTCGTAAGTGCCGACCCAAGCAACCCAGTCGCCTCTGGTGGGCGTGTCGCGCGTGGTGTCGCGGAAGGAAATGAAGAGTCTTCCGTCCGTAGTGTACTTGCCGGTATGTCGATCGCCTGTCAGGGATGCAGATAATTCGCGTGGACTCGTCCATGTCTCGCCTTCGTCATCGGAGAAGATGACGTAAGAGTTTCGTCGCCGGCTGTTTTCTCGCAACAATACGGCAAGCTGTTTCCCGTTTGGGGAGCGGATAATTCCCAGTTCGCACAGGTGGACGTCGGAGCGGGCAAGGATGGCCTGAGGTTTCGACCAAGTAAGACCTCCGTCCTTGGATAAGGTCTTGTACAAGGTGAAGACTGTGGGGGTTTGACGCATCGGCTTTTCCGTGAAGAATCGTCCGTCGTCATGGAACATTGCCATGTAGTTCCCCTTACCCGTATTGAGTGCCTCTAGGCATCCCATTACAACGATGCCACCCCAGTTCCCAACTTTCTTCAGTTCGCTCCAGTTAGCGCCGTCATCCTCACTTGCGGCGAGGCGGGCGGGATAGAGTCCCGACCACATGATGAGTCGTTTTTTGCCCATGACATCGACTACGCGATGGATCGTTGGTACTTCTTTGCTGGTGCTCCAATTCTTTGGAGTGGGCAAGCGATCGCTCCAAGTTTTTCCGCCATCCGAACTTCTCTTGTAGATGATCCCTCCCTTGCCGTGTCCCTTTGGATATACTATCAATATGGTTTTGCCGTCTTCCAGTAGTACGGTCGTGGGATGTCCAAGGTATTGGCCTTTTTCCCGATCTACGATCACTTGACGATGGCTTTGCTTGGAAAGATCCAGTGTGGGGATCGTGTAACCGCGGGACATGGGCTGGTTGTTTTCCACCCATTCCAAGTTTAACCGAGCGAACACGATGCGTTTGTAACCGTCTTTCTCATAGAGGTTCCCAATTGCTTGGTTCTTCACGATGACCAGGCAGGAATAGGCGCTGCCACCGGAATAGAGCTCGCGAGAATGCTTCCATGTAGCTCCGTCGTCATAGCTGGCTCGGATGGTAAGTTTGTCTCTCTTGTTCTTGCTTGCCGGATTGGAGAACAGGATTACCCCGGGGCGTTCCTTGGCGGGCCAGCGGAGTCGGCGAATGCTAGCTTGGCAGATGGGTTCGATGAGTTTCTTGTCATGATGCTGGTTTTGCCAAGAGAGACCGCCATCCTTGCTGAAGCAGACCTGTCGCGCCCGGATACTCTTGTCGTAGTTTCTCATGTTGAGAAGAAGTCGGTCGTCGGAGAGCTCGACCACTTCGCATTCATTTACCATGGCCTTGGGCGCAATGCCTCCGAGGTGCCAGGTCTTTCCGTGATCGTCGGAATAGATGACGTGTGACCGAAAGCTGCGGTCTCCATGTACCCGCAGTTTGTGGTCGCAGGGGATGACGAGCCTGCCGGCATGCTTGCCTTTTTCGAGCTGTATGCCTGCCCCCGGTCCCGTGGCGTACCAAGTCCAATCTTTTTTCTTGGTCGCCGCAGTTATTTCCTTTGGTTTGGTCCAGGTTTTGCCGTCGTCGGTGGAATGTGAAACGAAGACCCGACGCGAGTCTTCGCCGAATCCTGATTTGATTTTGCTTTCATGGATTTTGCCGGAGTTCCAAGTAAGCAATAGATGAATGATTCCGGTGTCACGGTCCACCACGGGGCAGGGGTTGCCGCAGGTGTTCAAGCCGTCGTCCCAAACGACCGACATGGAACTCCAGGACTTCCCTCCATCCGAGGATCGCTT
>PCBO01000106.1 GCA_002730975.1 Opitutia bacterium | reverse complement strand
TGGCCGACGTCTCCTACGGCGCCCACACCAGCATCCTCTGCAGCCTCGCCAACCACGGCTACCAACTCCGCCGCGACCTCCAGTGGGACGCCAAGAAATACCAGTTCTCAGGCGATCCCGATGCCAACGCCCTCATCGACCGCCCAGGCCGCGGCGAGTGGAAATTGGCCTAATGAAGCTGACTTGACGCCCCGCCAACAACCGTTACGCTGGCAAAGTTGATGAGCACGATTGATCCGGCATTACAATCGTTTGTGCGTCGCGTGCACGCGATGATGATATATCGGTCCGTGCTCCGCTGGAGCGCGCTCTGGCTAATGATTGCCGGCGTAGTCGTACTTGGCATTCGGTTCACCAGCGATCTGCCGGGAGACTGGTGGAAATACCTGTTGGCCTCGTGGACCTTGCTCGTGGCGATAGCATGGTATCGCGAAAGCCAACGCCGACCAGATCCCAAACAGTTACGAGCAGCATTCGACCGGCAAAACCACGCGGGCGGCTTGGTGATGGCCGCTGCCGAGGTGGACACCCGTTCGTGGGAAGCCCGGTCCGGTTCGCTCGCCCTGCCCTCCGTGCAATGGCACAGCGGCAGCGCGTGGCTGGGCACCATATTGGCCTTGGTGTTTTTCATTACGGCACTGCTCGTGCCGGTAAAGTATGCGCGCCTAATCGCCGATCCGCCCTTGGAGATCAGCCAGCAAGTGGAGGATCTGCATGAGCAGATTGATGTGCTCGAATCCGAATACATCCTCTCCCCTCAACAAGCGGAAAACAAACGCGAGGAACTCGACCGTATCGCCGATCAGGCCTCTGGCTTAAACCCTTCCAAGACCTGGGAAGCGCTTGATCAACTGCTGCACACCAACGAACAAATCGCCCAGCAACAAGCCGAGGATGCCTTGTCCAAACTCAACGCCCTCAACGAAGCCTCACTACTCGGCAAAGCGCTGGAGATGCTGCCCAAAGGTTTGGAAGACCAAAAGGCGTTTGAAGAAGGCCTCAAGCAACTCGGCCAGTTGATGAATCAATTGAACCAGGATGGCGCACTAGACCCCAACAATCTGCCGCCCGAACTCCAAAAGGCCATGCAACAGGCACTCAAACAACTTGGTCAAGGCGAGGGCCCGGATGCGGAGCAACTGAAGCAGCTCTTAGAAGCGCTGGAAAACAATCAGGACCAACTCCTCGATCTGGCCAGGCAATTGGCCCAGAAAGGACTCATCCCGCCAAACCTGACCGACCAGTTTCAACCCGGCGAACAGGGCGGGCTTGACCCCGGTCCCTTAGCGGATTTACTGAAACAGCACGGCGGCGATTTTCAGGAATTGCTCGAGCAACTCGGACCGGAGTTGGGCGGGCGCGGAGACGCCAACCGCGGCCCCGGCCATGCGCCATTGTCGTACGGCAATGAATCCTCCGAGGAAGGCGCAGAATTTCAGGAACAAAAACTCGGACTCAGCGTGCCCCTAGAACAGGCCAAACTCGCGGGAGTGACCATCACCGCGCCGGAAGTGACCGGCGGCGAAGCCATCCTCGGCCAAGGCGCCCTCAATACCGCCCAAGCCGGCGGCGGCAACGCGCTGGCGGCTCCCGTACTGCCCCGCCATCGCACCGCTGTGAAACGCTTCTTCACCCGACCAGGCGTGAATCCGCCGGCCGTGCCTGAATAAACCGTTTTTGCGTGCGCTCCAACCGGCTGATGGGTAGGTTATTCCATCCGACACATGAGTGACTCTCCTGCTCTACTTAAGCCAGCGGAACTGGATCCGGCCACCGCGATCACCCGGCAAATCTGCGAACAAATGGACCGTTGTCTGCTGGGCCGCGAATCACTCCATCGCCTCGTACTTACCGGCCTGCTCAGCCGCGGCCATATCCTGCTCGAAGGTCTGCCGGGCTTGGGGAAGACCGCCCTGGTCCGCACCATCGGCAATATTCTGCAGCTCGATTTCAATCGCGTGCAGTTCACTCCCGATCTTATGCCCAGCGATGTACTCGGTTCGCACATTCTTCAGCAAACCGAAAGCGGCCAACGCGAAATGATTTTTGAACCTGGCCCGGTGTTCACCAACATCCTGTTGGCTGATGAAATCAACCGCGCCTCGCCCAAAACCCAGAGCGCAATGCTGGAAACCATGCAGGAACACTCGGTCACGTTACGCGGCCAAACCCGCGAATTGCCTCAACCCTTTTTTGTGATCGCCAGTCAAAACCCCATCGAGATGGAAGGCACCTATCCCCTTCCCGAAGCCCAGCTCGATCGTTTTCTCTTCCGGGTCATGTTTGATGCCGTGGATGCCGGTGTGCTGCAGCGCATTATAACCGAACGTCGCCAAGGCGACCTTCCTTCGCCAAACTGGCAGGCCAGTGCGGACGATTTGAATTATCTTTTTACAGTGATGGAACGCATCTACCTGCCCAAGCCAGTGGCCGGCTACATTGCACGGTTGGTAGCCGCCACCCATCCGAACCATGCCGAGGCACCGGAGAGTGTGAAACAGTACGTCCAGTACGGCACCTCGCCTCGGGCGGCCATTGCCATGGGCGAAGCCGCCCGTGCCAATGCTCTACTCGATGGCCGCCCTACCGTCGGCTTCGAGGACGTGGCCGCCGTGGCCAAGCCGGTAATGAACCACCGACTCATCCTTAATTACCAAGCGCGTTTCGACCGAGTAGACGCTAGCCGCGTGCTTACTGATCTACTGGAGGAACTGAACGAAACCGGCCTCGAGCTGCCGGCCGATGTGTCCCTGCAAAACGCATGATGTGCCTGCGCGCCATCGGCTGGTATTGCCTTCTGGCCCTCCCGCTTTGGGCGGCGCCGGGCACGGCCGTATTTAAGACCGAAAACCTGCACATTGAGGCGCACCTCAACCGTGGAACCCTCTACCACGGTTACACCGCACATCGTTTCACTATTCATCATTCCGGCACCGGCAAACGAACCATCAAGTTTACCCTGCCCAGTTTTTCTAACAGTAATGACCATACCCTAAAGGCCGTCACCCGCACGTTCATCATCACTCCCGGAACACGGGATGTAACCATCCTGCAACCGCCTCTCCCTTTTTCGTGGTCCGATTATGTTTTAGTGGAATGCAACGGCCATGAACGCGTGATCGAGCGCGGCTTAAGCCGCCGTCTCGAGGGAATCCGAAACACCGGCTGGCAACAACCCCGCGTGGCACTGCTTAGCCGCCGGGTCGATTATGTGGAACTGAATAACGCCCTGGACGCCGTTTCCATGCCTTCCCATTTCCATGGAGGCACCACCGGCAGTGACCACGCCCAGCTGGAATCTTCCGCCGAGGAAACCTCCGTGTGGTCTGAACAGTGGCTCGCATATTCAGGGTACGACATGATCGTGCTCTCTGGCGAAGAATGGCAACTAGCCAGCAGCGCCACCCGCACCGCCCTGCATCGTTGGGTCTCGGCCGGGGGCAAGCTCGTCGTATGGGGCGAAGGCTACACAACCCACACCAGTTGGCCGATGGATCCGGCGGGCGCCATCCAGTACATGGGATTCGGTCAGGTCTACCTCTTTACCTCCGAGTCTGATCAAAGCCGGGATGCCATCGTCACCCTATTGGGCACTCATGATCCTGATTCCAACCAAAATACCATCCCTATGCTCGGCCCACTGCGTACGGCCACCGAGCGCATCCATAATAATGAAATGTGGTTCGGTTCGCAGGACGCCGATTTTAACAGCGCCTTTCCGGTGATTGGCGACGCCCAGGCACCGGTGCGATTGGTGATCGGCGTGCTAACCTTGTTTGTGCTGGTGGCCGGCCCAATCAATCTCTTTGTACTGAACCGTAAAGGCCGCCGCGCGTGGTTTCTTTGGACGCTGCCCGCTATCTCCCTGGTGACCAGTGGATTGGTATTTGTGGTGTCTTTCTTCAGCGAAGGTATCACCCCCCGCGTCCGCACTGAGGCGGTAACCATTCTGAATCAAACTGAACAGGACGCCGTCACGCTCGGCACCATTGGCATCTATGCGCCGATCGCACCGAGTCAATTGAAATTCTTCGGCCACTCGGAGGTCACGCCCCTGCTGGACCCCAATGCCCGAGATACTGGCTCAGACCGACGGGTTCACTGGACCGAAGGCGGCGAACAATTGTTGAACGGCAAATGGGTCAGCTCGCGCGTGCCCACGCATTTCTCCATACGCACGAGTGAGCACACCGAGAAGCGAATTGTGGTCACCTGGACGGGCGGGCGGCCGGAAATCCTTAATAGCCTCGGCACCGCCATCAAACAACTCACACTCCGCGGCACGTCCAACGATTTCTTTACAGCCACCGATATTTTGCCCGGCGAAAAAGTCACACTCAATCCCAGCACCGTAGGTATCCCTCGCCGCTCAACAATCAACGAATTCACCTATACATTGCTGGAATCCTCCGCCGAAGACGAATGGGAGCACCTCAGCATTGGCTTGATGCCAGAGTCCACTTACTGGGCGGTCATTGATCGCGGCTCTCCGTTTCTGGAAAACCCTCTGGCCAACCGGAAAACGAAAGACACCGCCTTGAGCCACGTGGTCGGCGTACTGCCACCGGAGGAAATGACGCCATGAAAATCATCGTGGAAAACCTCCGCCGCGAGTTCGGCCAAACCGTAGCGGTCAATGATGTATCCTTTCAATTTGAGAGCGGCCAGATCTTCGGCTTTGTCGGCCCCAATGGCGCTGGCAAAACCACCTCCATGCGCATCATGGCCACGCTCGATGAACCCACCGCCGGCGATGTGCGCTTGGATAACCTTTCCGTGGTGGAAGACCCAGAACGTGCCCGGCATCTCATCGGCTTTGTGCCCGACGAACTACGCGCGTACTGGGACACAACAGTGAATGATTATATCGATTTTTTTGCGCGCGCCTACGGTCTCCGCGGGGATGTCCGGGAACAAGCCGTACTCAGCGTTGAAGAATTCACCAACACCGCTGGCATTCGAGACAAGCAACTGCGATCCCTTTCCAAGGGAATGAAACAACGCGTCAGTCTTGCACGCGCACTGGTGAGTGACCCACAATTTCTAATCCTTGATGAACCGGCAGCCGGCCTCGATCCGCGCGCACGCATTGAGTTACGTGAACTGCTCGTACTTTTAGCCAATCAGGGTAAAGCCATTTTTATCAGCTCCCATATTCTCGCCGAACTCACAGAAATTTGCCATGGTGCTGTGATCATTGAGCAGGGTCGTATTCTTGATGCCGGCGAAACAGGTAGCCTGATTGAACGACGCCGAGAAAAACTCACTTACGCTCTGCGTGCCTTAAGTGATCCAACTAAGTTACTACGTGATCTCCTGGAAATGCCGCACGTTGATCAACCACGCCAAGCCGGGCATGAAATTCAATTTGATGTGGAAGGTGCTGAAGAAAACGCTTTTGAAGTATTAAACCTAATTATTCAGCGTGGGCATCGTGTTATCGAATTCCGCCAGACGAAGGCCAATCTGGAAGACATTTTCATGAATATTACCGAGGGCAAGGTTCAATGAGTGAATCCACTTCTAGTCCTTCCTCAGCACTTTTGACCCGGCTTCTCCAGTTCGATGTGAATCCGGTCTGGGTGAAAGACCTTCGTCAGGCCTCACGTAGCTGGACGGTTACTGGCACATTATTGCTCATGCTGCTGGTGTTTTATCTCATTTCACTGGGAGCAGTGATTTTTGGAGAAGCACAAAATAGGGCTGCCAATTATTTGGGTCCCACCATCTTTGGAACAATCGGCCTCACCTCCCTAGTTGCCGCCTACATTTTTATCCCCATTTACATCGGCGTACGAACCATGATGGAACGCATATCTATTAATGCTGACCTACAGTATATTTCCATCATGTCCCCCCAAAAGATAATAGGGGGAAAGGTACTTAGCAGCGTATATCTAATCGTGTTGTTCTATTCGGCTGCCGTACCATTTCTGGTATTCAGCTATCTACTCCGCGGCATCGATCTGCCCACAATTCTTTTGGCCGTTGCCCTTACATTCACCTTAAACGTGCTACTCACAATGGGGGCGATTGTAATCGCCCTAGCACCGCTTCATACAGTGATGAAGATTCTCGCCGCACTATTTGTGGGAGGTAATGCGATTTTCACCAGCATCTGGATAGTTGGAGCAGCCGTAGCCGGTTCGGTTATAACCAGAGGATTATCATCGGCAAATTTTTGGGAGGAATTCATCCCCTTCGTGGCTACCTATCTGGTGGATTTCCTCATATTGGCTGGTTTGTTATACCAAGTCGCCGTTGCCTTTATCACGCCCTCATCAGCCAACCGTTCCCTACCCTTGCGCCGCTATGTCACATTTATGAGCGGAGCAATGATTATCCAGTTCTTGTTGTGGTCCTGGTTTGAGCAGGAGGAAGCATTCGTTATTCCTATAGTTCTGGGAATCGGTGCTATTTCAATTTTGGGAATGTTCTTCTGCATTGGGGGTAGAGATGACTTGAGTATCCGTGTTAAGCGAACCATACCGACAAACCCATTCAGGCGTTTCATCGCATTCTTCTTTTATAACGGCACACTATCCTGCCTTTTGTGGCTATTAATTTTATGGCTGGCCACGATGACTTGCCTATTTGGATTTAACATTCTCTGGGATAACCATCAGTCGGGGACTTTCTTAGACGAAAGCCAAACCTTAAACTTTTACGTCGGGTCTTCACTATATGCACTTTACGCTTTCGCCTATGCCTTACTTGGGGTCTGGCTACACCGAACCTTTTTCCCTAAACGCACACCAAAATTGGCGACCTTATTCCTGGTACTATTAATTATCTTACCATTTTTATTTTTAATGATTTTCTATTTTATTTTCACACAAAAGATGATCGATGAAGATTGGGTACTCCCGGGCATGGTCATTAATGTCGGCATGGTTATGGCTAACTCCAATGATGATGAACGCAATCTACATTTAATGGTTCATCTTGGATCGGCACTATTCATGATCTTGGTGGCTCTGGCTCTGAATTTTAAATGGCTGAAAACTCAGATTACTCAATTTTGTCCTTACGAGCGTAAACCTGAGACCACCACCCCCTTACCGCCACCCCCGCCATCCACTGGACCTAATAATGAATTACCGCCAGTCCTTGATCGCGGGTGAGCAGTTGGGCCTGCGGTATGCGCTGGCCCTGCCTCAAGCCACCCTTGCCGGCCAACGCGGCGAACACCTCGGCCGCCGCGCGGGCAGCTCCGTGGATTTTCAGGATTATCGCGACTACCAACCGGGCGATGACCTGCGCCATATCGACTGGAATGCCTACGCTCGCACCGATCAACTCACCGTCAAACTCTTCCGCGAGGAAGTGCAACCGCATCTTGATCTCATTCTCGACACCTCCGCTTCCATGGCGCTGGCCGATTCCCCCAAGGCTAAGGCGCTGCATCAGTTGGCCGCCCTGTTTGCAACCGCCGCGGCCAACGCCCGCTGCTCGCACGCCGTATGGGTCACCGGCGAAGGATTCCAGCGAGTGGCCAATGATACCCAACCGCCCAGTGCCTGGGGCGAACTGCCCCTAGGCGGCGTGCGTTCCTTTGAGGAGGCGCATGGCTTGCTTCCCCCGCGTCTGCGGCGGCAGGGAATCCGAATTGTCATTAGCGATCTCTTTTGGCCCGGCGACCCCTTGCCCACCCTGCGCAAGCTTACCGAGGACGCCGCCGCCGTGACCCTCGTGCAATTGCTCGCGCCATCCGACCTCGAACCGCCCAAACCCGGCAACGTGCAGTTGGAAGACAGCGAAACAGGCGAGACCTTGTCCCTGTACATCGACACCACCATTCAGGAGCAATACCGCAAGACACTTAAACGTTTGCAACAAAGCTGGGACCACGCCGCCCAACAAACCGGAGCCGAACTCGTCACCCTCATTGCCGACAACCTCAAAGGCTCTCTGCGCAGCCTTGAGGAATGCCGCACTCTAGAGCCCGCCTAATGCCCGCCTTCACCTATCCCCTAGCATGGATCGCGGCTCTCACCTTGCCGGCGCTGGTGGCCATTTATTTTTTGCGCCACCGCTTCCGGCGCCAACAGGTTTCCAGCCTGTTGCTTTGGCAATTGCACCGGGAATCGCGCGAAGGCGGCCGGCGAGTGGAGAAACCCCAATGGCCCATGGTGTTCTTTCTAGAACTACTGATTCTCGCCCTGCTCGTGCTGGCCGCCACCGGGCCGCGCTGGCAGGTGCCACACACGACGCGGCCGTTGATCGTGGTGCTGGATGATTCCCAATCCATGCTCGCCGGCCCGGATGGCGAACGCCCACGTGATCGGGCGATTGAGAAGCTCAAGGAACTCACCAAGGAACGCCGCTTTCGTTCGTTTCAATTGATCGCCGCCGGCACTACGCCGCGCCTGCTGGGCGATAAAGCCAGGCACTTACGCGAGCTGGAGGATCAGTTTGAGCAATGGACCTGCCAAGCCCCCCAAGCCCGCCTTAATGCCGCCCTCGGTCTGGCCCGCGCCATGGGGCATCAGGAGGCCGATCTGCTGGTACTCACCGATGAAGCCCCCGTTCGCTCGCCCGGCCAAGGGCATTTACGCTGGATCGCCCTCGGCCAGCCCCGCATTAATTTTGCCTTCATCAATGCCGCCCGGTCTGTGCACGGAGCCGAAGACCGCGTGTTACTGGAGATCGCCAATCCTTCCGCCCTCACCGGCACCAACACCCTACGTGTAGTCGCCGGCACCAATGTGTTGCACCAGGAAACGCTCACGTTGGCTACGAACAAGACACATCGGCTGACGTTTCCAATTGCCGCGCATACACCCAAATTGCAGGCCACGCTCGGGCCCGATGCCCTTACCGGCGATAATGAGGTGCACCTTGTGCCCGCCGCCCGGCCGCGCGTGCGGGTGCGGATTGCAATTGAAGATGAGGAACTGCACGGATTGGTGGCCGACAGCCTAGCCGCCACCGGCTTGCGCGCTCTCGATGAAGATCCGCCGGAGCTGGTGGTACATCAGTCCGACTCCGTGCCCGCCGGCAAGGAAGTCTGGGGCCTGCGCTGGTTTCCCGCTCCGGAGAAACCCGAGCGGTTTACCGGCCCCTTTGTGATGGATGCCAATCACCCCCTCACGCGTGGGCTTTCCTTGCCGGGCATTGTGTGGGGCGGACATCCCGGCGCCACCAACGCGCCCGGTTATCGCCCCGTGATCACCGCGGGTAATGTTCCCCTGCTCACGCACCGCCCGGAGATCGATGGCCGCCAGCAACTCACGCTGCGCTATGTCCCCAATCATTCCACGCTCCACACCACGCAACATTGGCCGGCTTTGTTTTGGAATCTGCTCGATTGGCGGGCCCAAGCTAAACCCGGTTTACGCGAGGCCAATCACCGGTTGGGTACCGACATCGCCTACCGCCCTGCCAATGACGAGGTGGTCATCCAGAAACCGGATGGCACACAACAAACGCTCCAGGCACCTGGCACCGAAATCCGCCTGCCCGTAAACCTGCCCGGCGTGTACGAGGTGCACTCCGGCTCGGGCACCAATCGGATGAGCGAAACATTTGCCGTTAATTTCCTGGCCGGCGAGGAATCCAATCTCGCCCGGGCCGTTTCCGGCGACTGGGGAAAATGGGGCACGGAAAATGAAATCCGCCTCGAGTACGCCAGTATCCTGCCCTACCTCGTGCTGCTCGCGCTGGCGATCATGGTTTGGCACTTAGCTTGCATTGCCCGCCAGGGAGGGCGTGTATGATTTTCTTTTCACCCATCTGGTTGTTACTCCTACTGCCTCTGGCCGCCGCAATGTACCTGTGGCGACTGCCCACGCGGGGCCTTAACCTCGTGCGGTTTATCATCATCCTCCTCTTGGTCCTAGCCATGGCCCAGCCGGCCATGAAGTTGAAGGATCAACAGGGCACAGTGGTGGTCCTGATCGATCGCAGCGAATCCATGCCCCTCAAGGCCGCCGATGATCAGTTGGAAGTCCTGAAATCGCTCCATGGCGAAATGGGCTCCGAAGACCGATTGGCCGTGGTGAGCTTTGGCGACCGCACCATTATCGAACAGGAACCCAGCGATCAAGCCACAGAAACCCTCCAATCCCCCGCCGACCAGCAACATTCCCGACTGGCCGATGGCTTAGAGGCCGCCTTGTCCCTCATCCCGCCGGAGCATCCCGGCCGCATTCTCGTGGTATCCGATGGCCATTGGACCGGCCGCGATCCCAACGCCGTGACCGCGCGCGCCGCAGGCCGCGGCATTGGCATTGATCATCGCTGGCTCAGCCGACCACGCGCTGAGGATCTTGCCGTGCGTGATCTGCAGGTGCCCGCCCAGGTATTGCCCGGTCAGGCCTTTATGATCAGCGGCTGGATTCATTCGCCGCGCGAACAGGTGATCGGCTATACTCTCACTAAACACGGCGAGGAATTATCCGCCGGCGAACGCGCCGTGCCGCGCGGCCTTTCGCGCCTGCTCTTTCGTGATCGCGCCAAACTGTCCGGTAATGCCGCCTACCGTCTCACCCTGCGCCCGCCTGACACTGATGCCAACGCCACTGCCACCCTCACTGCTCTGGGCGATGCGTTCCCGGAAAATAATACCGCCCGCGCGCTGGTGGAAGTCCGTGGGCGCAAACCGCTTTTATTAGTATCCCACTTCGGCGCGGAATCCGGGCTGGCGCAATTGATGGTGAAAGGCGGCATGACGCTCGTCGCGCGCAAGCCGCATCAGTGCCCATGGACATTGGCCGATTTATCCCGCTGGTCCGCGGTGGTGTTGGAAAATGTGATGGCCGGCGAGATCGGTCAGGACGGCATGGAAACTCTGGCCGCCTGGGTGGAAGACACCGGCGCGGGGCTCATGGTGACCGGCGGCGAAAAATCCTATGCCCCGGGCGGCTACTACGGTTCGCCTTTGGAAAAACTCCTGCCCGTTTCCATGGAGCGCCGTAATGAAATTCGCAAGCTGCAGACAGCCATTGTGGTGGTGCTGGATCGTTCCGGCTCCATGAGCATGGGGGTGGCCGGCGGTAAAACGAAAATGGACCTCGCCAACATCGGTACCGTCCAGGTGCTCGATTTATTGTCCGCCACCGATGAATTCGGCGTGATCGCCGTGGATAGCGCCCCGCACACGGTGCTGGATCTCGCCTCGGCCGAACGCCAACAAAACGCCCTCTTCCGAAATAAAATTCTCAAGATTGAATCCATGGGCGGCGGCATCTACGTGTACGAGGCTCTTAAGGCCGCCTCGCAAATGTTGATGAAAGCCTCGGCGGCCAACCGGCATATCATCTTGTTTTCCGATGCCCAGGATTCCGAGGAACCCGGCGATTACAAACGCCTCATCGCCACCATGCGAAAGGCAGGCATCTCCATCAGCGTTATCGGCCTTGGCACTCCCAGCGATGTGGATGCCAAACTTTTGGAAGACATCGCTAAACGCGGCGAGGGCAACATCTATTTCACTGATCGTCCCAAGGAGATCCCCCGCATCTTCGCGCAGGACACCTTTGCTGTGGCGCGCAACACCTTCATCAAGGAACCCGCCGCCCTGGAACTGGCCGGTGCGCTTAGCACCTTGGGCGCCCCCGCCTCGTGGCAGCCGCCACCGGTCGGCGGCTACAATCTCACCTACCTGCGCGATGCCGCCAGTGTGGGCCTGCTCACGCGGGACGAATACCGCGCGCCGATTGTGGCCTTTTGGCAGGCAGGCAACGGACGGGTAGCCTGTTACACCGGCGAAGCCGATGGCACCTACGCCGGTGAATTTGCGCAATGGACGCAAGCCGGAGATTTCTACGCCACGCTCTCCGGCTGGGCCGCCGGCCAGCAAAGCCAGTTACCCGACCGCATGCTGCTCACTCAGGATATCCGCGAAGGCATTTGCTATGTGCAACTTCATCTCGATCCCGCTCGGCAGGGCGAAGTGTTTACCCAAGCCCCGCGCCTCAAGCTCCTGCGCGAAACCCTCGGCCAACCTCTCCGCAAGGAGGCGCGCACGCTAAATTGGAAAACCGCGGACTTACTCGAAGTAGCCATCCCTCTGGAAGGCGAGGAAACTGTGCGCGCAGTGGTCAGCATCGCCTCCCAAACCGGCGTGCCCCTCAGCCAAAGCCTGCCGCCGGTGCGCCTGCCGTATTCGCCGGAGTTTGCGCCAGACCAACCCGATCGTGGTCGCAAAGCACTCGCGGCCCTTAGCAAAACTACAGGTGGCCGAGAACGCTTGAATCTAGCGGATATCTGGACATCCATTCCCCGTCAACCGCGATACGTTCCCCTTTCCCTGTGGCTGGTGTTGACCGGCTTGATCCTGTTCCTGCTCGAAGTGTTCCAACGCCGGACGGGCTTTTTTGAATTTCGCCGCCGCGTCACGACGTCTTCAGAAGAAACCGGCGACGGCCGATCCACTCTGCGCCCACGCGCCGCCGTCACCCAATCCGACACTCCTGCGACCACTGTCGACGAACCTAAAACCTTTCGAGCCCCCAAACGCAAACGCCGCCGGGCCGATCGGGAATCCACCACACCACCCGTGGTCGCCCCGCCCATGCTGGAGGAAGACAATACCCAGCCGCCGGTGATTCCGCCCAATCTATCCGACTCCGGCACCACCTTCGATGCCCTCTCCGCCGCCCGCAAACGCGCTCAGGACCGCCGCGGACCCGAGGATCAATGAGCCTCCACCTTCGGCCCCAACGGCTGCAGGCAACGTTTGCAAATATACACATGCCCCCGCTGAATGCGGTTGTGCCGAATGGCGGTGAGCTGATACTCCGTATCCGGGCAATGACATTGATAGGAAAAGCGCTTCAATTTCCGGGTAGGCGTAACTTCGTAGCAATGGGTCCGGCGCGGCTTCGCGCCTAGGGCTACTATCACCGCCTGCCACTCGCGGCCGTGCGGCCGAATACTTCCGCCAAATTTTTGAAACGCCACCAAATGCGCCAGCTCATGCGGTACCGTTTGCGCCACAAACTCATTCGGATAACGCTCGGCCAATTCCCGGTTGAAGCGAATCCGGTTCCGCCGCCCGTTTGCCTGTCCCGCAGCCTGCCCGCGCAAATCCCAAGCCACCTCAGGCCGCATCACCACCCCAAACCGCTCCTGCACCACCGTGCACAAGGCATCCAGCTTCCGTTGCACACGATGTTCAATTCCCGAATCCACAGCCGGGCTAGAAAATCGCACCCAGCTCAGAGCGTCAATAACTCTCCCTGTGTTTGAGGCCAAGGTTCTGCCACGTTGCGCAATGCGTTGCATCTGGCTTGTTCTTTTCCCAATGATGCTCCAGGCGGCCGAAGAGTCGCCCAAGGAAGTGGTGGCGTTGTGGCGGCAATTGCCCGCTTTGGCCAAGAGCACCCCAAAGGAGGCCTACCGAAAGCTGGACACGTGGCTGCCCAATCGCGGTGTCCGTGGGCTCTATGCCAAGGCGCAGTTCGCGCTGAACTTGGCGCAATTGGAAAAACTTTCTGGCCATAAAATCTTTCGTCTTGGACCGCATCAAAACGGCCAACTCCATCTCAATGCCAAGGAGGATTTCGGCCATTACAACCCGGCTTTTCTAAAATGGGCCACGCAACACGGCATTCCCGGGCAGCACAATGCCCAGTTGCGAAAGGAGCTTCAGCCGGTTTATGATCAACACTTAAGGCAACTGGCCCGTAATTATTTCTGGGCCCATCAAACCCTCCAAGCCAACCCCCAACGCGCCACCAAGGCCCGTGAAGGGTATCTCGATCAATTGGCCTCGGAAGGCAAAGCTGGCATGTGGTTGCAGGATTTCTTCCGCCCAGAAGCCGATCGCATGGAAAAGTGGGGCGACTGGTATGAGGGCAATGTCGCCCTAGGCTTTTGGGTTCGGCGCAATCTGGATGGCTCCGCAAAGGAATGCCAGTCGCTCCTGCTCGCCCTCCTGCAAACCCACGACCCCAAGTGGCTCAAAGCGCAGCAGCGTTAGCCGGACCATTCTTACCGGCCAACCTGCGCGGGCTGGAGGCCGTTCCGGAATCGGATTTTTCCGGAGTGTTTGCCCGAGCATTCAGCCGAGGTAATTCAACTGGCTCTCATGAACCTGTCGATCGCCCCTGTCTGTTTGAGACGATTACGTTGCATGGTTAGGTCCAGATCACCGTAATGCTCGATCGGGTTGCCGTAAGCGTTGAGCAACGTTGTGTACCAATTGCTTAAGGTCTTGTGCCCTTCTGTACCGTGGAACGGCAAGCGGACATAGCGGCCGGCAATGTCGAGCTTCGAGTTCTTTCCGGTTATCAGAACCATCGGTGCCTCCGTATCCGGACCATGATGTCCAGCACCCGTTTCGGGCATGTAGATGATCGTGGTGTTGTCGAACATGGTGCCATTGCCCTCGGAAATAGACTTGAGCTTGGTCACCAAGGTCCTGACTTGCTTCATGTGATGGGTCTTGATGGCATCTCTCATTTTCGCAGCGCCCGAAATCTGGCCGCCATGCCCAATCTGGTGGATACTCGTTTTCTGCTTATTCTCAGGCAGGGAGGTGATGTCTGTGCCCAAGTCGTCAATGGTATAGGTAACGACGTTGGTCAGTCCCGCCGCGAGCGCTCCTGCGATGACATCGGTGAAGGCAGCCTGCTTTTGGGGAAGGGTTGCATCTGCGCCACCATCAGCGTGGATAGGGTCAATGTTCGGCAGGTATTGTTTAATTTTGGTGCCCAGCGACTCAACCTTGGCGCTGCGGTCACGGATGGACTGGAGCGAATCGACCTGATCGCTGATCTTGAGGCGCTCATCACCGTCCAACCCTTTGAGTTGGCGACGTTCCTTGTCATGCAAATGATCGAGCAGAGCTCTGTCGGAAGCGGCTTCATCGGTATTGGTGACGGACTTGAACAATTCCTGATAGGCAGTCATGGGGTCGGCGTAACAGTAGTTGCGCTGCTTTGCCGCCGGAGCGGAATAGCCGGAGACAATACCAGTCCTGTGATCACGCCCATGGGGAACCGCCAGCGACATCTCAACGTGACCGAATGGAGAGGGGAAAAGCTTTGCCAACTCGAAATCAACGGTCGCCCGCTTGATGTTGCTGAGGATATCACGTCCGGCTTTGTAGGCGCCCATGCAACCAGAGTAGGAGTAGTGCCCGCCTCCGCTAACCGACATCGAGATGCCGTGCAGGATGGTCATGTTCTCCTTATGATCGTCCAGCCCTTTCAGCCAGTCGGGCAGTTCATGCTTCGACAAGTCCACCTCGAAGGACTCCTTATCCTTGTGCTTTTTCAACTCTTCGGCGGAAAAGGAGGGCAGTCCAAATTGCGTAGTCAGGTTTCCGTTGGACTTACGGATGAATACGAATCGGTGAAGGCCAGCACTTGGCCCTTTTGCCGGCGCGGCCATGAGGTGATTAAATGATGGGGTCAGCGCAAGGCCGGCAGTCCCCAACGCCGTTGTCTTCAAAAGTTCTCGTCGGCTGATCAACATAGTCTAGTCTCTGGAGTTGCGTTTGCGGTAAATAAACGAGTCGGATGTTAACAGTGACACGATCACTTCGTCGAAGCTGCCTTCATTATCGACGTAGGCCCTGTCCGCGTCAATCAACGT
The DNA here is from genome assembly GCA_002730975.1 of Opitutia bacterium. GTDB lineage: Bacteria > Verrucomicrobiota > Verrucomicrobiia > Opitutales > Seribacteraceae. Next base: position 9,828 of record PCBO01000106.1, on the reverse strand, counting down.
CTTGGAGTCCGAAAGTGTTTCATTGCGTCCCAAAAAGTAGCGAAAGGCATGGCGGATGATGGACTGTCGCACCTTTTCCGACTTCGCCAGTCGGTCGATCAAGTGGAACGCATCTTCGACGTCGCCGTCCAGTGTCGGGTCACCCGTCCCTTTGAGCACGCCACGTGGATCGACTGGCAATGTCTTGTAAACCGCGAGCGAGGCGCCAAAGGCGTTGACTTCACCCCGTTTGGCCTCCTTGAGAAGATTTCCCGGGTGCTCCAGGCTTTCTTTGGTTCGGAAACGTCCGAAGTCATCATAGATTTCAAAGGGAAAGCCAAGCGGGTCCATTTTTTGATGACAACGCCAGCAGTACGCGGCGCCCGTCCGTTTTTCCATCCGCTGGCGAAGTGTTTTATGTGGATCGGGAGGAATCACGGCATCTACCGTGATGGGCACATCAGGGATCGTTCCAGCCAATAGCTTTTCGCGGATCCACTTACCGCGGTGGATCGGATCGGTCTCTAGGTTTTGTGCGTGGGCAATCAACCATGCGGGATGGGTCAGGATGCCCTTGCGGTTCGGGATGGTTGCGGGCTGGCTGGGAGGATAGTCCCAGGTTCGCCAGTCGAGGTTCCAATAGGTCGTAACCTGTTCGCCGCGCATCTGTTGCCCGCTCCGGCCGAGCACTGGGCCGCCCCACCAGAATCCCATGCCGTTCTTCATGTAAGGCAGGGCGCCGGATTGGCCTTCGCTGAAGTGCAGTTCCAGTCCTTCCATCAGCTTTTGGAGCTTCCGTAGGATTTTGGGATGATCACCCTTTTTCTCACGCTGGAACTCCCAATGGGTTCTCAGGAAATCCTCGTGCGGAGCGACGTCCTCCGGCTCCCACTCCTTCCACTCTTTGTCCTTGAACCTGTCGTAAATGCTTTTCAGTGAATTAGACGCCGCTTTCATCGACGCGTTGTCACCGTTGTGAAAGATATAGAACTTGTCGGTTGTGAGGAGCTCTTCGAAGACATTTTTATCCTTCTCCAAGATATGCTCCACCAACATGTCTCCTTCTTCGATCAGTCGGCTAACGGATTGCTCGTGCCGGCCGGCTCCAAACCGGCTGTCGTCCTTGAAGACCTTTATCGCTTTGGGGTAGCCGAAAAAATCGCGGAAGAACCGAAGCTTCCGGATCGGCTGATCCGTCACGCTGGGGTTGATGTTGGCCGCCTGCACAGTTTCGTCGATGATCGCCCACCGATCCCGGCGTTTGAGCATCCGTCGAACCTCGCGCTCGTAATCCTCACGCGTCTTGAGCCGACCTTCCCGCGCCGCCTTCTCCAGCTCAGAGTCCGGGCTTGCATCGGTCAACGCGTAGGCCAGGGCATAGCTCACGTTGCGTGGCGACATCATTCGCCGACCGTGCTCGTCCGGTTCGCCCTCTCCGAACTCGTTGCGATAGGCAAACTCCGTACTCAACACAAGTGACTCAATAAGCTTCGCGATTGCCTTCTGCCGATCAAGTTTGGAGGCGTACAGTTTGAATTGCTCGATGTTTTCAGCCAGCTCCGAATCCGTTGGATTGCGCTCGAAGATTTGCGCATACAACTCCATCAAGAACGGAGCCATCAAGGTTTCATCTGCGCCTCCAGCGGATTCCCGTTCAGCCCTAAATGCCGCCTGCCAATCCGCCAAGCACTTCTCGATGATCTGGTGGTGCCGATCACCTTGCTTGCGGTGCTTCTTGATAGTACTGATGACAACCGCCATCTCGGCATCATTGAGCGGCATGTACTTCGGCTCGCCGAATTTCCCATTTTTGACATGGAGGTAGAGCCTGTTCATGTCCCACGTGTCGTAAAACAGCTTCATGGTCGTGATGCGGTTTTCAATGCGGTAGTCGGAAACCCCCTCCCTGTACCAGTCTATCTCGCTTTGCTGGATGATGTTTTCGAATTCAGCCAGATTAGCTTCGCTGTAAGGAGCCCAAACCGGCTTTCCGCTGCGATCCAATCCAGATTTTTCCTTAATTTCGTCGACCTTGAAAGCAGTGCGTTTGTAGGTGGCAACGCCCTGCAGGATGGCCCCGATATCCTCTTGGTTGAAACGGCCTAGGAAGTCTAGGTTGTCATGCCTCTTCTGTATGCCGCTGGTCGAATGCTTCGGTGGTCCAGGATAGGGGATTTCCTTTCGGACAACCTTGGGAAGGAGCTTTTCGTGCTCCTCACCGTAGATATCATTGAGCAGACGCTCCAGAAAGGAATAGGTCCTCAGAAACCGTTCGCGTGAACGCATAGACTCACGGTGATCCAGTTCGATCCTCATTAGGGCATACGTTGCCGGGTAGTGCGCCTTCATTATTGCCTCGGAGGACATGTGGCCCGCAACCCGCTTGGCATTACCCACCATCGTCAGCAGGTGGCCTGTCGTAAGCCGCTTGTGGGAGCTATATCGAACGCCTACCTTCTCCGGAAGCAAATAGGGGTTGGTTATCGTTCTGCGAAATTTGTTTCCGCGCTCTGTTTTGGGGCTCCAGTGAACACCACTGTCACCATTCACTGACTGAGCGGTTCCGTAGATTGTCCGCGTCGGATGGTAATTCAGTAAACGATTGATTTTCTCGTTAAAGATGAATTCGCTGATCAACCATCGCCGATCCGGCGTGTAGCTAGGCGTTTCGGCGTACTTGCCGGAGAACAGATTCTCGTGAGAAATTACGTTTCCATACTCGAACCGCCGCAGTTTTTCAGTAAGTGCCTCGGCCGCCTTGCCGGTCATTCGGCTGTTTAGCCACTGCAGCAAAATCTTTCGGTCAGCTTCATTCGGCTGCTTGGCCTTCTCGGGTGGCATCTCGCCAAGTTGGGTCACTTGTTGGATTTTGCTGAAAAGTTTTTGGAGATCGACCGCGTCGATGGTTTCCAAGGCGTCTAGCCGTACTTTAGCCTTTTGTTTTTCAGGGCCATGGCAGGAAATGCAATAGGTACCCAGCACACGTGTTGCCTGCTCCATTAGGGCAGTTGGATCTAATTGGGCAGAAGCCTTACAGAATTGTTGAGTGCCAAAAATAGCAACGAGAGCCACGAAGCTTCGTAATCCAGTTACGTAAAGTATCCTATGAATATTCATCCCTTGAGTATTCTGGTTCCCATAAATGGATACTACCCCTTAAATTGGCCCTGCTTCTCTTTAAGCTCTACCAGAGGAATTTTTTATGACGCATGGTCTCAAGTAACAAGTGCAAAAGCAGGAACGGTCATGGAAACAGACTATATGACTCAAGGCTAATCGCCCATGGGTGAAGGAGCTTAACCTTACCCTTAACTGTACAGTCCTTTTGGAGGCTCACCAACGCGCTCAAGGAGTTTCAAAACGAGGATTAGTCTTCGCGTATTTCAGGATATTCTTTGAGGAGTGCTTGGAAATTTTCTTTCGCCCATCTTCGCCCCTGATCAGCTGCTAACCTGTACGACAGCTCCGTTGAGATAAGCGCACAAAAAAGAAGAAAAAAAGTGGCGGGAGTGACGGGACTCGAACCCGCGACCTCTGGCGTGACAGGCCAGCGCTCTAACCAATTGAGCTACACCCCCGCAACGTTCCCGTGACGGGAGGCGGGAAATTAAGCCAATGCGCCGTACGCGTCAATCGTTTCAAATGGGTTAGGTAAAAAAAAGTGATCCGGGCAACAGACGCCAAGGAGGTGGGGGTGGAGAACCCCTCTGAAGAAACGTTCTGTCGCCCGGATCAGAAAACTGGGTGTCGAGATAAGCTGCCAAAGATCCTCTCGTCTGTCAACCTGCGATTGGATCGAGTTTAAATTGGAAGCACTTTTCCCGTGACAATTCGGATTTCATTCGTATATTTCCCCGCCCTGACACGGTTGACCCCTTCGTCTAGTGGTTAGGACACTGGCCTTTCACGCCGGCAACACGGGTTCGAGTCCCGTAGGGGTCGCCATTTTTTGTACGTTTTTCGCGTAAAAACGCCGAATTCCTGCTAATTCTCCGCACGACACACACCATTCAACGAAGATTATATGCCCGGAACTCTTGCTATTGTGGGTCGCCCGAATGTCGGTAAATCCGCCTTGTTCAACCGAATTGCCGGTCGACGGATCGCCATTGTACACGATATGGCTGGCGTAACGCGGGACCGCGTGACGGCTGAGGTGGAGTGGCAGGGCCGGCCGTTTACGCTCGTGGATACCGGCGGTATCGGGCTTGTGCCCGGCGAAAAATCCACGGATGTCATCGCCGCGGCCACGGTGGATCAGGTCAATGTCGCTATTGAGGCGGCTGATGCCATTATTTTTGTGGTGAACGTGCAGGAAGGCATTGTGCCGTTGGACCTAGAGGTAGCCCAACATTTGCGCCAAAGCGGCAAGCCCACCCTGCTCGCGGTCAATAAATCCGACAACAATCTGCTCGCCGAAAACGCGGTTGAGTTCAGCCAGCTCGGCTTCGAACAGATTTTCCCCGTAAGTGCCCTACACGATCGCGGCACGGATTCCATGATTCTCGAGGGCCTCTCGCATCTTCCCCTGGAAACGCCTAGCACTGAGGAAAGCTCCCCCGCAGCCGAGCCGCTCAAGCTTGCATTTGTGGGCCGGCCGAATGTGGGCAAATCCTCCATCATCAACGCGCTCACCCAAAGCGATCGCGTGATTGTGAGCGATATCCCCGGCACCACCCGCGATGCAGTGGATGTGCCGTTCACCATCGAGACCGACGGACGGCAGCAGGAGTGTCTCCTCATAGATACTGCAGGCATGCGCAAAAAAAGTCGGGTCAAAGACACACTCGAATATTTCAGTGTCACCCGCACAGCCGCCGCCATCGAGCGTTGCGATATTGCCGTGTTGGTGATTGATGCCGAAACCGGCATTGTGGAGCAGGACAAAAAAATTGCCGATCTCATCACTCGGAACCACCGCGCCTGCATCGTGGTGATCAATAAATGGGACCTCACCACCGAGGCGGTCAAGGCCGCGCGCCGCGATGAAATTGAGCACCGACGCAAAAAGGATAGGCATCGTGATGACCGCGAAAAACGCCTGACCACCCTCGGCGAATTTGGCCAATGGGTGCAGGACCAGCTTTTCTTTCTCGATTATGCCCCCGTCATTTTTACAAGTGCTGTAGAGGGCTTTCAACTCGACCGACTGCTCGAGGCCATTCGCTATGTGGACGATCAATGGCGCCAGCGCATTCCCACGCCGCTGATCAACCGCGCGTTGCAAGACATCATCGACCAGCGCCAACCCCCCAACAAAACCGGCAAACGCTTCAAGCTCTACTACGCCGTCCAGCTGGAGGGTTCCCCGCCCGCCTTTACACTGTTTGTGAATGCTCCGCACGTCTGCAGTGATCAATACGAGCTGTACGTCACTCGGCAGCTCCGCAGCGCGTTTGGCTTTGAGGGCTGCCCAATTCGGTTGTTTGTTAAGGAACGCCCCAAGTCCATCGAGCCGGTCCGGCGCAACAGCTAGATTTTTGTCAGCAACAGGGGATTGACCCACTGAGAGCCGTGCCTAGGCTGGGGCATGGCCAAAAAGAAACAGCTCCCCAAGAAATCTACCCGTTTCGTCAACGAGGATCCCTGGCGCGTGTTCCGTATCATGTCGGAGTTCGTGGAGGGTTTTGATGAACTCTCCCACCTTGGCCCGGCGGTCACGGTATTTGGCTCCGCGCGCACCAAGCCGCGCGATAAATTTTACAAGGCCACAGTCGATCTCTCACGGCGCTTGGCGGAAAACAACTATGCCGTCATCACCGGCGGCGGCCCCGGAATCATGGAGGCCGCCAACAAGGGCGCAGCCGAAGGAGGCGGGAAATCTGTGGGCCTGAACATCAAATTACCCTTCGAGCAGTGCGGCAATCCGTACGCCAACATCGCGGTGGACTTTCACTATTTCTTCTCCCGCAAAGTCTGTCTGGCCAAATACAGCACGGCGTTTGTCTACATGCCCGGCGGGTTTGGCACGATGGATGAGTTCTTTGAAATCCTCACGTTGGTGCAAACGCGCAAAGTGCCGCGCTTCCCGTTGATTTGTTTTGGGCGCAGCTACTGGAGCGGGCTGCTCAAGTGGGCCAACGGCACACTCAAGCGCGGCAAATACATCAGCCCGGAGGATACGGATCTGGTGACCATCACCGACAGCCCCGCCAAGGCCATGAAGATCATCAACGATTTCCACGCCAAGACCGGCGACCAAACCACGCCGCCTTCCGCCTTCGCCTGATGCGCCCGCTGATCGAGCATGCCCGCACGCGCCATACGCCAGAGACTCTGGCGGAGCAACTGCGCGGCCTGCCCGGCCTGATGCTGCTGCGCAGCGACGGCGAAGCGACCGATCAGGCGCGCTATTCGTTTGTGGTAGCGCGGCCGTTTTTGACGTTTCGCGCGTGGGGGAGCCGCTGCGAATTACGCACGGACCACCATCGCGCGGTTCAATTTGGCAACCCATGGAACGCACTGGAGCAATTGCTCGAGCGGTATGAGTTGATTGATGAGATCGATTTGCCCTTCCCGCTAGGTGGCTGCTTTGGCTACTGGGGCTACGACCTGAAAAACTTTGTCGAACCCCGCCTGCGCGCCCGCGCAATGAACGATCTCGAGCTGCCTGATTGTGCAGTGGGCTTTTACGACAGCCTTGCGATTTTTGATCATCACCTAGGCAAAACCTGGCTGGTCGCCACCGGCCTCGCCGCTGATGGGTCGCGTAGCGAATCCCGCGCCCGCCAACAGGGCGATTGGTGGCATGAACAGCTCGAGAAGGACGCGTGCCACCGCGCCCCAAATCGATTCGAAAAAAACACGGGCGAGATGGAACTCGCCCCTCCCGTTCCCACCTCCAACTTCACCCGCGACCAATTCATCGCCGCCACTCGCCGCGCGCTCGACTATATCTGCGCCGGAGACATTTATCAGGTGAACCTCTCCCAACGGTTCACCGCGCCCTGGGGTGGAGAAGGTTGGGAGTTTTATCGGGCGTTGTATGCCGCCAGTCCGGCGCCGTTTGGGGCGTTCCTCGATGCGGGCAATTTTCAGATCACCTCGTCCAGTCCAGAGCGTTTCCTGCGTCTCAGCGGTCAACACATCCAGACGCGGCCCATCAAAGGCCCCCGTCCGCGGGACGCCGATCCGCAACGCGACGCACAACTCGCATACGAACTCCAATCCAGCGAGAAGGAGCGCGCTGAGCTGGTGATGATCACCGACCTGTTGCGCAACGACCTCGGGCGTGTGTGCGAATTTGCTAGCATTGCCGTACCGGAACTAATGCGCCTGGAAAAATTCACTCAAGTGCAACACCTCGTCTCCACGGTCGAAGGCCGATTACGCCCGGAGCTTTCGCATCTTGCGGCGTTGCGCGATTGTTTCCCCGGCGGCAGCATCACCGGCGCGCCGAAGTTTCGCGCGATGGAGATCATTGACGAACTCGAGCCCGTCACCCGCGGGCCGTACACCGGCAGCCTTGGCTACCTCGGCTTCAACCGCGAGAGCCAGCTCAACATCGCCATCCGCACCGCCATCGTGCGTGACGGTCAAGTGCACTTCCAAGTAGGCGCCGGCATCGTGGCGGATTCCGATCCGGAAATGGAATACGAAGAAACGTTGGCGAAGGCGCGTGGGTTTGAGCGAGCGCTTTCTCTCACCTCAGAGGCACAGAGGGAATCCGTTCCAAATTCTCTGTGACCTCGGTGCCTGGGTGGTAAAAAATCAATGAAACTCCTGTACCGTCCGCACGCCGTAGCCTGATTTTTTGAGGGCGCGGATTCCGTTCACCGCAGCCTTGGCGCTACTGATGGTCGTCATGATAGGCGTGCCGGTGTAGACAGCACTGGTGCGGATTTGAACTTCGTCACTGCGCGGCACTTCGCCGGTGGGAGTATTGATGACGAGTTGCAGCTCGTTGTTCTTTAGCAAATCGAGCGAGTTCGGCCGGCCTTCGGCAAGTTTGTTCACTCGCTCCACTTGCAGGCCTGACTCCTCAATAACATTCGCCGTGCCGCCGGTGGCGACCAACTCGAAGCCAAGATCCACAAAGTCCTTCGCCAACGCGGGCACGACGGCCTTGTGCGCGTCGCTCACGCTGATAAACACCTTGCCTTCCAGCGGCAACGGCGAACTGGCAGCCATTTGGCTTTTGGCATAGGCAACGCCGAGGTCGGCATCGAGCCCCATCACCTCGCCCGTGGATCGCATCTCGGGGCTGAGAATAATGTCCTGCCCGACGAACTTATTAAACGGAAATACCGACTCTTTCACGGCCCAATAGCTCGGCCAAATTTCCTCTGTGAACCCAAGCTCACTGAGCTTTGCGCCGGCCATCACCTGCGCGGCGAGCTTGGCCAGTGGTTTACCGATAGCTTTGCTGACAAACGGAATCGTCCGCGACGCGCGCGGGTTGACCCCAAGTACGTAAACAATCTCGTCCTTCACCGCGTACTGCACGTTCATCAGGCCAGTGACCTCCAGCTCGCGTGCCATCGCGTGCGTGTACTCGCGCATCGTGTCGATGGCCGATTGCGAAAGTTCGTGCGGCGGCAGCACCATCGCCGCATCGCCCGAGTGCACGCCGGCAAACTCCACGTGCTCAAGCATCCCGCCGATGACGATCGTGCCGTCCTTGGCATCCGCGATGCAGTCCACATCCACCTCTGTGGCGTCTTCCAGAAATTTATCCACGAGCACCGGCCGCTCCGGCGATGCCTCCACCGCGTGCTGCATATAATGGCGCAACTCGGTGTCCGAATACACAATCTGCATCGCACGCCCACCGAGCACAAACGACGGTCGCACCAGCACGGGATAATCCAACTCGTGCGCGGCGGCCACTGCTTCCTCCTCGGTGGTGGCTAGGCCGTTGGGCGGCTGCGGAATGTTCAGCTTGTGCAGCATCGCGGAAAACATTTCGCGGTCTTCCGCACGCTCAATACTTTGCGGGCTCGTGCCCAGAATATTCACGCCATTAGCCTGCAAACCCAGCGCGAGATTGAGCGGCGTCTGTCCTCCGAACTGCGCAATGACGCCCCAGCATTTTTCACGCTCATAAATATGCAGCACATCCTCCAGCGTGAGCGGTTCGAAAAATAGTTTATCGCTCGTGTCGTAATCGGTTGAAACCGTTTCCGGATTCGAATTCACCATCAACGTCTCGAACCCATCCTCCTTCAGCGCGAACGCCGCGTGCACACAGCAGTAATCGAACTCAATCCCCTGCCCAATCCGATTCGGACCGCCGCCGAGAATCATCACCTTTTTACGGCCGGAAGGATTTATCTCGTCATCGCCGCGGTCGTATGTGGAATAATAATATGGTGTGTACGCCTCGAACTCCGCCGCGCAAGTATCCACCAGTCGATAGCTTGGCACCAGCCCCGCCGCCTTACGCTCCGTCCGCACTTCATCCTCCGTGCTCCCCGTCAGATGCGCAATCTGCCGGTCCGAAAACCCGTACGCCTTTGCTTTTTCCAATAAATTCGAATCCATATAAAACCGGGGCAGTAAAGCCCACCGGGCCAAGTCTGCGCAAGCAAAGCCTTTTCCAATTGCCCAAGAGTTGTCCCAAATGAAATGGTCCGAGGTGGAACTTGTCAATGAATGAGGCACACACGGAGGCGCAGAGCAGCGGAGAAATTTCCTCTGCGCCTCCGCGTAAGAACAAACTCCACTTAACCAATATTCCCTAGAGCACCTCCACCGCGCATTCCAGCTCGGCGGAGGTGTTGTAAAAATGCGGCGAGAAGCGAAGGTAATCGCGGCCACTACGTTCGGTGCGGACGGAGACGACGATGTTTTCGGCGGCAAGCGTTTTGCCAAGCGCTTTCATTTCCGTACCTTCGCGCGAGCAGGAGG
>PCBO01000105.1 GCA_002730975.1 Opitutia bacterium | reverse complement strand
GAATAAACCGTCGCCCCACCCTTTCCAGTTTCGTCGACCTCTCCCACACTCGCCGCGTTCTGACCGCCTTGGCTGTAGCGAACAAGGTCGATGCAAAAACAAAAGGCAGAGCCAAACGCTTTCTTTCTCTCCTTCAAAAGAACCCGAAGGAAAAACGTTCTCCACTCATACCCACCACGAAACCCATAGATTCCGGATTCATTTCCCCACCCTACGATGGCGGCTTTTTCTCTTCTCCAAGCGTAAGCTACGCAAACAAGGGACGCATCGCCAAGGATCCCCTTACCGGGAGACCTTACTACCGCAGTTACGCCACGGCGACCTGCGACGGCGTCCTCGCTTTGCTAGCGCTGGGTGTACCCAAGACCGATGATCGAGTGCTAGACGCCATTCGTTGGCTAAAACGGCATTCAGGCTGGAACCTGCCTCCGGGCATCCCCACTGAACATTCCGAACCATGGAACGAATCCATGATCTACTATCACTGCGCCGCAAGAGCTCAAGTATTCAACAAACTTGCAATAGCCGGGGGCTGGAAACAAGAGCTACTCGCCTTTCTCTCAGAAAGCCAAAGCGAAGACGGATCCTTTGTTAACCTTCACGGTCGACTAATGAAGGAAGACGACCCTATCCTATGCTCGACCTTAGCCTTGATCGCCTTGAGTAACGCAGTAAAGGAAAGCGGCTAATCCAAATCGGGGTTGAGACGCAAACGCTCCACTTCCCGAAGCAATGCATCGCGAAACTCCTCGCCCAAGCCTTCCCGCTTGGCCATCTCTAAGTAAAAGGGCACATAGTCCTCTTGGGCCAAGGCTTTTTTAGCTATATTGTAAAAGGGTTCGTCGAGTCCGATGAAATAAGTACGCTCGCCAAAAGCCACAGTTATACCTGCGTCGGTTTGAAAGACCGCCAATCTATCGAACAAATCACCCATTTGCATTCCAGCAAAAATGGTACGAGCATGACCAACAAGCCAAAAAAAGAAGGTGCAAGGACCCTTGGGCTTTACCTCTCAGCCGATATCGTTAGGAAAACGAACAGCCATGTTTGTACTTTTCCCCTACAAAGACGATAACCAAGCAAAGAGTTTCCCTTGGTTCACTTGGGTAATAATCGCAGCCAATTTGTGGGTGTTCTTCGCATGGCAATTTTCCCTTCCCCCGTCCGAGCAGGCGGCCTATTTCTCCAATTTCGCCTTCCTGCCGATAACTTTCTTCGGGCAACTAAGTTTTGAGGAGTCAGGAGATGTCATTTGGGAATGGGCGACCGTTTTCACCTCCATGTTCAGTCATGGAAGCATCGCTCACGTCCTAGGCAACATGTTGTTTCTCTACCTCTACGGGGACAACGTTGAAGACGCCATGGGGAAAATTCGATTTTTTCTCTTTTACCTGACCTGCGGTTTGGTCGCAGCCGTATCCCAAGGACTAGTCGCCCCCTCGTCGGACGTCCCAATGGTCGGTGCTTCGGGGGCGATCTCCGGAGTTATTGCCGGTTACCTGCTTCTTTATCCACGTGCCAACGTCAGAGTATTTTACTGGTTCATAATCTTCATTGGAACTGTAATGGTTCCCGCTTATCTCGTACTGGGGATTTGGGTAATCGAGCAAATCCTCGCATTCCCTACCTCAATGGCCGAAGGAGGAGGGGTGGCCATCGCAGCTCATCTAGGAGGATTCGCAGCCGGAATCCTACTGACTCCTTTCTTCAAAAAAAAGCAGGTGAAGTTTTTTCAAGCAGGGCGCACACGCGCTTTTTCTCGCCAAGCTCGACGAATTCGCTAACCTAAACGGTTTTACCGAAAAGGCATGAGCAACGAACCCGAAATTCCTAAAGCATACGACCCAAGCGAAGTCGAAGACCGTTGGTATTCCCATTGGGAGGAAGACGGTTGTTTTGCTGGAAAACCCTCGGCAGGACAACCGAGCTATTCCATCGTGATTCCCCCACCGAACGTTACTGGGGTTTTGACCATGGGTCATGTTCTCAACAACACCATTCAGGACATTCTTTCTCGAAGAGCACGCCAAAAGGGAGCTGCCGTGATGTGGTTGCCGGGGACCGACCACGCAGGCATCGCCACCCAAACGAAGGTGGAAAAGTCCCTCCGAGAAGAAGGGTTGAGTCGCCGAGATCTAGGCCGTGAGAAATTCCTCGAACGAGCCGTTGAATGGCGAGACAAGCATGGTGGAATCATCCTTAGGCAACTTCGTAAACTAGGCTGTTCGTGCGATTGGGAACGCAATGTTCACACTTTGGATGATGACTATTCTCGGGCAGTACTCAGTGGATTTGTCAAGCTGTTCGAGCGAGGGTACGTGTACCGCGGCAAACGCATGGTGAACTGGTGCCCGGCAAGCCTCACCGCCCTTTCGGACGAGGAGGTAATCATGAAACCGCAGGATAGCACTCTGTACAAGATTCGCTATCAAATCATGGAAACACCGGATGTCTACCTCGAAGTATCAACCACTCGTCCGGAAACCATCATGGGCGACGTCGCCGTGGCCATACACCCGGATGATGAACGTTGGCCGAGCCTCAAGGGCAAGCACGTCATTCGCCCACTGCAGGAAGCCCCCATTCCAATTATAGCCGACGATGCCGTTGAAAAGGAATTCGGCACCGGCATGCTCAAGATCACTCCGGCACACGACCAGTTGGACTTCGAAATCGGGCAACGTCACGACCTGCCCATCATCGACGTTCTCAATCCCGACGGCACCTTGAACGAGCATGCAGGTCCGGACTTCACGGGAATGGACCGATTTGCCGCACGCAAAGCATCCGTCGAGAGATTGAGGGAAAACGGCAGCCTCGTGGACGAGGAGTCCCACTCGAACAACGTAGGCTTTTCCGAACGAGCCGACGTTCCCATCGAGCCTCGACTATCCGAACAATGGTTTCTTAAATATCCTCGCGTCGAGGAGGCCAAAAGGGCCGTCAAGGAAGGTTTCATACGATACTTCCCCGAACGCTGGGAAAAGACCTACCTGCACTGGCTCGACAACATCAAGGACTGGTGCATATCAAGACAACTTTGGTGGGGACATCGAATCCCCGTATGGTACAAACTTGGAGAAAATCGATCAGATCCAGCGAATTGGCACGTCTCACTGAACGGTCCTGAAGATCCTGAAAACTGGGAACAGGACGAGGACGTTCTCGACACTTGGGCCTCCTCCTGGCTCTGGCCATTCGCCACCATGGGATGGCCCGACGAACAAGCCATGGCAGAGCAGGACTTGGCCTCCTTCTACCCAACCTCGGCTCTCGTCACGGGACCCGACATCATCTTCTTCTGGGTTGCCCGCATGGTCATGGCGGGCTTGGAGTTCATGGGAGAACCGATGGACAAGGAAGAAACCCTATCCGACGAGGAAATCAAGCGGCGCATCCCCTTTCGCGATGTGTACTTCACGGGCATTATACGAGACTCTCGTGGCCGCAAGATGTCGAAGTCATTAGGAAATTCTCCAGATCCACTCGACCTCATCGCCAAGTTCGGGGCCGATGGACTCCGCCACGGCATAATGAGCATCGCACCGAAGGGACAGGATATTCGTTTTTCCGAGGAAAGCATCGAACAAGGTCGCAACTTCTGCAACAAGCTCTGGAACGTGTCACGATTTAGGAGAATGTCGGGCGAAGCCCGTGAGAACTCGTCTCTCGAAGCCATTCTCGACCGACTCGAACCCGACAAGTTGGATGCTGAGGACCACGCCATCCTCGCCCGCCTATCAGAAACGCTGGATCAGATCGAACGGGATCACCGAGCCTACGAGTTCAACGCAGTCCTGCACGGCATTTATCGTTTCTTCTGGCACGACTTCTGCGATTGGTACGTCGAAGTTTCCAAAGCCAAGATACGCAAAGATTCCGTACGCGAGACTTGCCTCGCCGTTCAAGATTTATGCTTGCGCCAGACTTTGCTACTCCTGCACCCCGCCACTCCCTTCATCACGGAAGAACTTTGGCAACGCTTGAGATACTCCAAAGAAGGTTCCTCCATCCAATATGTCGACCCCGGCGACGGGGCAAAGCTTCGGCAAGCGCTATCCAAAAAAGGAATCGCGATAGACCAAGAAGCCGAGGCTGAAATTGGGGCGCTACGAGAAGTCGTAACTGCCCTGCGGGCTCTCAAAGCCGAACGAGGTTTGGCCACCAACCGAGAGGTGGCCCTTCATTACCTTGCTGACGACGAAAAGTCCGAGACTCTGCAAAGACACATGGAAAAGCTACTTCTTTTTGTCGGAGCCGCTTCGTTCGAACGTATCGCCCAAGCACCTTCCGGGCAACCCTCCGTCGTCACTCCGCTCGGAACCGCTTTTCTAGACCTCGCATCCGGTATCGATCTTGACGCCGAACGAGCTCGACTGGACAAGGAGATTGCCAATCTCGAAAAGGTAGTCGCTTCCACCGAGGCACGTCTAAGCAACGAGAAATTCACCTCCAAGGCGCCTCCCGAAGTGATCGAAGGAGCCCGCCGGCAACTAACCGAGACTCAAACCAAACTTACGGAAAACCAAGCGGCTCTTCAAGCCCTAGGCTGATTCATCCTCCGATCGCTTTGGGAAAACCCATTCTCCTCCGCTCTTATTTTTTCTTCTTTTTCTTTTTCTTTTCCTTGAGCAGAATTCCTATGGCCTTTTCCACATCTGCGTTGGCGATGTCCGCCCATCGCAGCACTCCGGATCGGTCGATCAGGTAGTAATCGGGAAAACTATTGGCGCGATAGGCGGCGTTGGCGCCCGCGTCAACGGCCACGGGATACTTGATGCCGTGCTCCTTTACCGTGGCGGCCATTTTTTCGGAACCGCTTTTGGCGCACACCCCAATGAAGACAACACCCTTGTCAGCGTACTTTTCCATCATCTCGTTGGTATGGGGGACGGCACGGATGCAAGGCCCGCACCAAGTCGCCCAGAAATCCAAAACGACGATCTTCCCCTTTAGATCTTCTCTCGAGAGCGGCTTTGAATTGATCCAACCCTTCAAACCTAGCTTTGGGGCGGGCTTGCCCTGCATGGCGTCCAACTGAGGGCGAACCTTGCTGTTTTCCGGCCTGGGCTCGTCCGCAACTAGGCTAAAGTGGAACAGGAACAAGAAGGCGGTGGTCAATAATGGGAATATGATTTTTTTCATAGGTCACTGTGTTGACGGGTTCTCCCTCAGGCAAACTTGAAATCTCTCGTGAGGTAAAACCGTGATGCCGACGAGTGCTCTTCCTACGAAAAATGAGGTGCCGAATCCCCCTGAGCTTGACCGATGGAGAGATGAACATAGCATCACACGAATGAAAAAGTTGCTTGTTGCCCTTGGCGTTGCCCTGTTGCTGGGGGGATGTGGAGACAAGCATGGGCACTCTGACCGCAAGGGTAACGAACCCAAGGAGAGCAAACGAGTTAGTGAGCCAATAAAGGCGGGTATAGTCGCCGAAAAGTTTTCCGACGAGGAAATCGAGAAGATGGCCGCCGAGGCGAATACCCTCCTCGAGGAAGGAAAGCACGCACGGGCCCAAGTGAAGATGTCTGAAGCCTACGGAGCGTTCAACAACCGCGCCGAGAAAGACGAGGCAATGCTCGTTTTCTTCCTCAAGAGTTTCTGCAAAACTTCAGATGCTTTGCAGGAGAACGACAAGGCGATCCAATACGCCGAAGAGGTGCTGGCCCATGCCCTGTCCGATGAGGACAGGATCTTCGCGTATGGAAAAATCGGCTCGGCAAACAGCCGAAAAGGCGAATACGACAAGGCCGTCGCAAACCACGAAAAGGCACTGGAGCTTGGAATGGAGACACTTGGTTCCGAGCATAACGAAGTCGCCTTGAGCTACCACAACATCGGCTCCGTCTGCCTGAAGAAGGGAGAATACGACACCGCCATCGCCTACCACGAGCAAGCCGTGAGGATCTGGCTGGAAGCACTCGGACCAGACCATCCTCGAATAGCCTCCGCCTACCACGGCACGGGTGCGGCCTACGCCGGAAAAGGAGCGTTCGGCAGGGCAATAGCCAACTACGATGCGGCCTTAGAGATCTGGCTGAAGAAATTCGGCGCACACCATCCCGACGTCGCAACGTGCTGCAACAACCTTGGCTTGGCCCATGACAACGACGAGGATCACGCCAAGGCTATCGAATACCACGAAAAAGCCTTGGCGATTAGGCTGAAAACCCAAGGTGCCGAGCATCCCGAAGTAGCCGCCAGTTACAACAACTTGGGCTCCGCCCACGACAACAACGAAGAGTACGACAAGGCCATCGACTACCACGGAAAAGCCTTGGCGATCTGGCTGAAGGCCGTTGGACCCGAGCACCCGTCGGTAGCCACGACCTACAACAACGGCGCCGGCGCCTACTCTCGCAAGGGCGACTATGAAAAGGCCGTCAACTACTACGAGAAGTGTCTAGCAATCGAGCTGAAGACACTCGGCACCACCCATCCCGACCTGGCTACAACCTACAACAACCTAGGTTCCGCCTACGAAAAAAAAGGCGTTCCGGACAAGGCCATCGGGTACTACGAGAAGTGCCTCGCGATCGAGCTCAAGACCCTTCCTCCCGACCACCCGGACCTCGCCGACAGTCACTACAACGTCGGCAAGACCTACGCCAAAAAGGCTAAAAAGGCAAAAGCCTTGGAACACCTCGAAAGGGCTAAGGACATCTGGTTCAAGAAACGAGGTCCGGAAGACCCCTATGTCAAAAACGCTCAAGCCATGATCGACGGTCTAAAGTGACCTGTTCGGGAGCATTCTGACTTGCCCTCATGGCATTGAGGTTTCTTGCTTCCGAAGATGACTATCCGAATGCTTCCTTTCCTTTTGCTCGCCGCCTCCCTTGCCGCGACAAGCTTTCTCAACGCCAAAGCCAAGCAACCCAGCTACGTTCTCATTCTCGTGGACGACCTTGGGTACATGGACATAGGAGCATACAACCCGAAGTGCTTCTACGACACGCCGAACGTAGACGCCCTGGCAAAGTCCGGAATGAAGTTCACCGACGGCTATGCCGCCAACCCGGTCTGCTCCCCCACCCGCTTCGGCATACAGACGGGTCGACACCCCTCCCGCAAGGACGCCACCAACTTTTTCAGCGGCAGGCGCGGCGGTTTCTTCAATTCCGCTCCCCTGCACGACCGAATGGACTTGGAAGAGGTCACGATAGCGGAAGCCCTCAAGAAAAAAGGCTATTCCACCTTCTTCGCGGGCAAGTGGCATTTGGGCCCGACCGAACAGTTCTGGCCCACGAAGCAGGGATACGACCTCAATTCGGGCGGTTTTTCCAAGGGTGGCCCGTATGGCGGTAAAAAATACTTCTCTCCATATGGGAATCCTCGCCTAAGCGACGGCCCCAACGGCGAGCATCTGCCGGACCGACTGGCAAAAGACACCTGCAAGTTCATCGAGACGAACAAGGACAAGCCGTTCTTCGCCATGCTCTCCTTCTACTCCGTGCACACCCCATTGATCGGACGACCCGACCTGGTCGATAAATACAAGAAGCGAGCCGCCAAGGTGTCGGGCAAGGAATTCGGCAACGAGGAAATGGTCTGGCCTAGGAACAAGGGGGCCCGCAAGGTGCGCATCCTCCAAAAACACGCCGTGTACGGAGCCATGGTGGAAGCCATGGACCTTGCCGTGGGCAAGGTCCTCGACAAGTTGAAGTTCCTCGGTTTGGACAATGAGGTGGTGGTCGCCTTTACTTCGGACAACGGCGGGCTCTCGACTTCCGAGGGTTCTCCCACTTCCAACCTCCCTCTCCGAGGCGGTAAGGGGTGGCTCTACGAGGGCGGCATCCGAGAACCGTTTCTCATCCGTTGGCCAGGCGTAACCGAACCGGGCTCGCAAAGCTCAGACCCGGTAATGAGCACTGACTTCTTCACCACCTTCGTCAAAGCGGCCGACGGTGAACCGAAAGGCGCCGGACCCATCGATGGCGTCGACCTCATGCCCCTACTCAAAGGCGAAGAAAAGTTGGACCGAGAAGCCCTTTACTGGCACTACCCGCACTACAGCAACCAGGGAGGTTTCCCGGGAGCCGCCGTACGAATGGGAGACTGGAAGTTGATCGAACGTTTCGAGGATGGAAAAACTCATCTATACGACCTAAGCAAGGACATCGGCGAAAGAAACGACCTAGCCAACAAGCATCCCGACCGCGTCAATGCCATGCGCCAAAAGCTCCATGCCTGGTATAAGGAAGTGGATGCCAAGTTCCTCCAAGCAAAGAAACCCGACGGCCCACAACCTTGGCGACCCGCCAAATAACCAATCAATGCCTCAGAGCGAGATGAAGATAACTCCATTTTTTCTTTTTACCGTTTTCAGCGGAGCTTTCGTTTATGCCGATGGTTCGTGGCCCCAGTGGAGAGGACCCAACCGTGACGGTTCGTCAAAGGCCTCGACCAAGCTAGCGAATTCATGGCCGGAAACAGGCCCGAAGCTACTTTGGGAAAGCGAACATATCCCTAGTGGCGACGATGGAGGTTTCGGGAGCGTAGTGGCAACGGAAGACAGGGCCTATCTTTCACTTGTATGGCATAGGGACGTGCCAACTCCCACGCGAACAGTGGACAATCCAGCGCTTCGGAAGATAGGAGCCAGACGAACGAACTTACCAAAGGAGCTCATTGATAAAATGGAACAAGTCCGCGTCAAACTGAGTCCGAGACTGCGCGGAAGCAAGCTCGACGAGTGGAGCCAAGAGTGGGTGAAGGAAAACTTGGATGCCAAACAGAAACTATTGTACGGCGATTACGTAATTTCCCGTTTCAAGAAGGGTCCATTGGCCTTCCCCATTGATGCCACGAACAAGCTATACGAGATAAAGGACAAGGTCTTTCCCGATGAAAATTCTTTCGTAGCATGGCTGGATGAACAAAAGTTCGAAGCAGCCGTTAGAGACCGCGTCATTGAATCCGTCCCGCCCACCAAAAAGGTGGCGGACGATGTAATTGTAGCCATGGACCTAAAGACTGGTACCACCTTATGGAAAAGTTCTCTCGAGGGGACGCCCTCAGGCAGAACCTCGTCGGCAACCCCATGCGTAGCCAATGGACGTGTCTATGCTCTTGGCAGTTCGAGGATTTTCTGCGTGGACGCAAAAACCGGAAAACCCGTCTGGGATGTAAAAGTGAATTCATCGGGTGGGGCCTCCTCGGTACTTGTGGAGGGGAACAAGGTTGTGGTGTTGGCAAACCACTTAATTGCTCATGATGCTAAGACGGGAGACAAACTTTGGGAAAACAATGACGTTTCAGGCAAGAGCGCATCCCCTGTCCTTTGGCATCCGGGAGAAAAGCCAATGGTCGTATGCAACTCGAAAAATACCGCGATAGGCATTGATCTAAGCACGGGCAACACTCTTTGGGAAAAGCCTGCGGGCGGAAGCTCGACCCCGGTGGCATCGGGAGAATATCTGGTGGTGCACGGAAAGGATGAAAAAGCGGGCATCGTCTGCTATCGTTGGACCGAAAAAGGCATCAAGGAATTCTGGACATATCCAAAAGTTACAAGACGTTCGGATTCCAGCCCAATCGTTAAAGGTAACCACATATTTCTGTTCGGAGCCGAGATGCGACTATGCCTTGACCTAAAGACGGGCAAGGTCCTCCACAAGGAAACCGGCAAACACGACATATCGTCACCCATCTTTGCAGACGGTAAAATTTTCGCTTATGAGATAAAAGGCTCTTTTCTCGACATGGTGAAGGCAGATCCGAACGATTTCACCGAACTGGGCAAGACGAAGGTACAAGCCCTGCGCTGCTCTTCTCCAGCAATCGTTGGAAACAAGCTCCTTGTTCGGATGGTCGACAGGATTGCCTGCTACGATCTGGGTGAATAGGTCTTCAGCTAACTACTACAACCCAAACAATTCGATTGCTGCATTAATAATTAAGCGAAATGATTTCCAAAACATTTAGATTCAAGAAACCTTAAAAGAAGTACAAAACATGAAGCATCTACAATATACCTGCCTTGGTTTGCTTATGGGTCTGAGCCTCTGCCTAGCCACGGGGTTCACCGATGAGGGTCGCGAAGGAAGATACCAAATCGAATCAGGAAAGATTCTGGTCTACTCTCCTACAAGCGGTCGCGACATCAACAAGGAGTACCTCATAAAAATCGACACCAAGACGGGCAAAGTCTACAAGCACATCGAGGTAAAGGACGACCAAGGATCCTCCGATCGCTGGGTAGACATCACAGGCTCCACAGTTCAGAAAAAATAAGACAACTGCCTTAAACCCCTTTCGACCGAGGCTCATATCGACGATTTTGGCGAGCGGCCAAAGCGGGTAATTCGGGCAATGAGTTTCGAGGTCCACCTCCATCCGAAAGCTCGGAAGCTACTTTTCTTAGGTCCTCCCACCTTTGCCAATCCAAGAAGGGTGAAGTCGCGGTCAAGGCAAGCAAGCTATGCCACTCGATTCTGGCACGCTCAATATCACCGATTCGCAATTCCTCATCAAGAACCTCTTTACCTCGCGAACCGGATTCGGCTCGTTCACGAATGACGTCGGCGGCACCCTCGCCATACTCAAGTGGAACACCGGCCCGAAGAAAACCCGGGCAGTCAACCGAGCCATAAGCTTGGCGACAAACGTAAGCGAGCCGACATTCCGTAGAGGAATACGCACGAAATCGATATCCGGCTCGAAGGTTGGCGAGATCACGAACCAAGTCCTCGACTGGATAAGTTTCATCTTCCAATGCGGCTGCAATGGCGAGCCCCTCGCCTCGGGAAAAGAAGCTAAACACAATGCCTCGGCGAGTCGGTCTGCCACTCTCGTCGATAAGGCCTAATCGATACCAAGCTTCTGCCGGTGAAGCGTTAGTCAGTCGATCCATACTTTCTTTGGGAGTTTCGTCGAAGGGCGAAACATACTCTCGTTTAGTCATTCGCAATTGAGGATTAAGAAGCACTTTGCCCTTTGCGTCACGCCAACCAAGCACCGTGGCTTCCTCGTAGCGAAGTCGCGCATGCAAGACTCCCCCGCGCTCGACGAATTCGTCGAGCCGACCACCGGAAGCTAGATC
Organism: Opitutia bacterium; assembly: GCA_002730975.1. GTDB lineage: Bacteria > Verrucomicrobiota > Verrucomicrobiia > Opitutales > Seribacteraceae. Next base: position 33,673 of record PCBO01000105.1, on the reverse strand, counting down.
TGGGAAAAGAGGGGCAAAGACCTTCTCAAGTCCTCGACGCTTCCAAGCTTTTTTAGAGAACTTACGACTTCTGGAAGGTGGCTCGGCATCCATGATTTCGCGTAAACGACGTCGAAAGGACTTTATCAAAAAAACCTGTTGCCCTCCCGATTCCTGATCCATTATAGCTACGGGAATCTCGCGCCCGTATACCTTTTCGTTCTTGTTCCCGAAACGACAAGGATTCCCAACCTTCACCTTATCCAAGGTCAAGTGCAGGGAAAGTGCCGGCACCCATTCATCATTTGCCAAAACCAGTGCTTCTCCCAATGAGGCTTTGTGCTGCCCTCGCCTGCGCTCCCATTGACCTGCAGAGTTCTGCATCTCGACGATTTGGTCTCTCTCGGGATCTCGATCCTCGGCAGACTCAAGACCTAAGCGAGGGACATTTTTGGAAGTAACTTTTGCCAAAGAATCTCGCAACCCGAGGCGCACCTTCTCCTCCGAAAACAAACGATCACCCAGTTTACGAGCAGCCTCGATGTGAGAATCTCCTCGAGAATGGGCAAGGTGCATAAAAGTGAGCATGGCGGACCAATCGATGGTTCTGGAACGCTTCACCTTGAGAGGACGAGCCTCGCTCATACGAGATTGTTTTGGAGCTACGACGACATAACCTCTGTCGTCCAATCCGCGTCTCCCCGCTCGACCGAACATCTGCAGCAATTCGTCGGGGCGCAGCATAATCCGTCTATCGTCGATACGATATTCCCTGTCGGTAACTAGCACTGTACGCATAGAGAAATTTATCCCTGCGGCAAGTCCGGTGGTCGCAACCACAGCCCGAAGCTGACCAGCCTTGGCGAGAGGTTCGACAACGCCTGCCCGCCGAAGGTAATCGAGCCCGCTGTGATGGTAAGCAACGCGACGCTTGAGCAGACTTGCCAGTTCTTTGCCGGCAATCCGCTTTTGCTCGGGGGTCAACTCCAGAGGGTCGACCTCGGGAAGTTCTATGGCTAGCTGGTGAGCCAAGTCCTCTGAAGCTGCCCGACGAGGAGCAAACAAAAGGATAGGCCCCATTCGAGATTCCAATGCGCGCGCCACAAGGGCAGGCAAGAAGTTTTTCCCTTTTCGAGGTTCTCTAGAATCCTTCAAAAGAGCCTCGGCAAATATCTCGTCCAAGGGCACGGGCCTTCTTCCCTCGCTCACCAGCTCAACATCGCGACCATGACCTGCCAACCAGTCCGTAACCTCTAGGGGATTAGACACGCTCCCACTCATCAGAAAAAGTTGAGTGGAGGCTGGTGCAGTAGCAAGGGTTACTTCGTATGCGGGACCGCGCTGGGCATCTCCAAGCAACTGATACTCATCCACAACGAAAAGGTCGGGACCTTCGCCTCGAAGCATTGAGCCGCGCTGTGTCTCCAGAGTCGCCACAATCACACGGGCATCAGGTTTATGCCGAACATCCCCCGTAACTAGACCAACTTCCCATCCTCGAGCTCGCCACTCCCGAAACTTGTCGTTGGCCAAAGCTCTTGTCGGAACGGTGTACACAGCACGCCCTCTCCAAGAAGATTCAATAAGAAGCTCGAATATATAAGTCTTACCTGCACCCGTTGGGGCATGCAAAACAACGTCCCGACCGTCTCGCAGAAGTCCCAATGCGCGACTTTGCCAGGTGTCGGGAAGCAAAAGCTTTTCACCGAAATCTTTTATATCCGTTTGCATCAAGGCATGCTCCACGTTGAATAAGAAGGGTTGTGAAGAAATATTGGCCACATGCAAACGGGATTTGCAAATTGATAAAGTTCAAGAAGAGAGAGGAACAGCGCTCTTCGACATGCTGAATATCATCGTAGCTTGCGGTCGATCTCGCGTAATTGGCAAAGCGGGACGGCTCCCATGGGACATCAAGGAAGACTGGGATTACTTTCTGGGAATCACAAAGTCGGGTACTCTTATAATGGGTAAGCATTGCTTTTCGGAAATGGGACCGCACACGAACGACCGTAAAGTAATTGCCCTTAGCCGTGACCCTAAAATCGAATTTCCAAACACCCGAAAGGCAAGCTCGCTGCCGGAAGCTCTTACTATGGCGCAAAGAGACGGGGGTGACGTGTGGATATGCGGTGGGCGTATCGTTTACGAGGAAGCCATACCATTGGCCGACCGCCTATACCTTACACTCATTGACGCCGAGTTCGATGGAGATGTCTTTTTCCCCGCATGGGAACATGTCTTCACACGAGAAATTTCTCGTCGAGAAAGTGAAAACTCGGGTTATCGCCTAACCTATTTGACCTTAGGCAAGGAGAAGTAAACAAGATGATCCAGAATGCTTGCGCCTAGCTCTGCAAACAATAAGGTAAAAGATTTACTATCCTAACATATGGAGTCATTAAGTTTTTTAAGCCCTAAAGAGGTAGATGATAGTCGCATCAAGTTCGGCACGGAATCAATCTCCCTCTGTACCCGGAAAATGCCGGAAGATTTCCGAGTTTGGTTAACTGATGAAGTGAGCCAAAAGCTATGCTTTCCAAACCAGGTTAAGCTATTCGTCAAAACTTAGCCCATGAAACCCATGATCGTAGGTACAGATACTTTTATGACCTGAAAAACTATCAGATATACAAGATAATTCGTGTAGAAATAAGAAATTAGATTATTTGAAATTTTCAATTAAAAATAATTATTAAACTATGGCGTTATACTTATGTGCTGAAAATAAAATCCTATCTAGAGATTTTTTACTCAAGCAAGGAAAGTGCTGCGGCAGTGGTTGCCAAATGTGTCCTTACGAGCCCAAGCACCAAAAAAATGCACAAAAGAAAAAAACAAGTCACCAACAAGAAAATTCTTATACAATTATAATCCCTGAGGAATTAAAGAATAAGACCTGCGATCCAATTCAACTTGATCCCAAAGGATATTTTTTGATAAAAATTGAAGATGGGAAGATATGCATAGCTCATTGTCATTATCAAAATAAGAGGGGATGGTATGAGAACAAGATTAAATCGACTTTTAATTCAAAGGACCCAGTTGAAATACTACGATGGGCCAAGAAAGAAAACTTAATTTCCTTAGATGAACATTATCAGTATCTTGATAAAGAGATGAAACATGCAGTTAAAGCTCTGAAAAATAATACAAAGTACATTCAAGAGTAACAGCGTAAATCAATTAAAATGATTAGTAAAATACTTAAAGACACCCCACACAACGAACTAAAGGGTGTAAAAATAACTTTCATCAATATGCCCCTGAGGGAAAGTGCAGCTCCTAATACTCCACCAGAAGGCCCCGCTATTTTAGCTGCAATTATTAGAAGATATGGCGGAGACCCTTACCTATTAGATTTAAATGGATATAGAATTAAAGATAAGCTTGCAGAAGAAAGCTGCTTAACTCACGGAAGACAGTTAAACTATAAAGAAGCTGAAGACCTGATTGCCAAACATTTAGATAACGTCGGTGATCAAGATGTTTTTGCATTCTCAGGAATTATAACAACACTGAAATGGCAAGAAGAAATTGCAAAGATAGTTAAAAAGTTGCAACCAGATTGTTTTTTGGTAAGCGGGAATGGATTAGCAACAGAAATAAAAAGAGGTTTATTCACTTGGATTCCCGAATTAGATGGAATTGCCAGATCAGAGGGTGACGGTATAATTTTTGATATATGTAACGATGGTAAACTCATAAGAGAAAAGGGCATTTCCAAAGCCATAAACTCAACTAAACTGAGCAGTGCTCACATAGGAGAATTAGAAGGCAAGCATCGCTTTGTTTATGAAGGCTTTCGGCCATCCAATTTAGATGACATACCATATGCTGCTCTAGACTTGTTAGAATCAGACCCTTATGGTTATAATTTATTAGAAGATTATATAAATGTACCGGTATGGGGATTAGGTGCCAACAATAGTTCTGCGGCACCCTTCACAATGAAAAGAAGTTTGACTACAGTAAGCAGTCGCGGGTGTCCTTATGCTTGTGCTTTTTGCTATAGGGGTGCTCAAGGTGAGAGAAATTATGGGATGAGGGGCGCAGAGCATATTGCAACTCAAATTAAAGGGTATGTGGACAAATATGATTTAGACTTTATCGGATTCCCTGATGACAATTTTGCAGTAGATAAGAGGAGACTTGATAAAATGGTACCTGTTTTTAAAGAATTTGGCGTTGATCACATTAGATGGGGCACACACACAAGAATGGATGAAGCCGACGAAAGAGCGTATAAAATGGCGGAGTCCGGCTGTATTTATATTGGTTTTGGTGCAGAATCAGCCGACAAACACACCTTAACACAAATGCAAAAGGGAGGATTCATATTAAGAAATGGATTAGTACCAACAAAAGTAAATGGAAATACCTATAACTTTCCCAAAACAATGATGACGGCTGTAGAAACTTGTGCGGATGCTGGCATCCATGGTAATTGCACTTGGATAATGGCTTATCCAGGCGAGGCTTTACAGCATTTAAAAACCAGTGTTGCCTTTATTTTATGGCAACAACAGTTTTGGACCAAAGGTTATTTACATGGAACACCCGATTATCAAAGATTAAAAGATGCAGTGAATAGTAAAATGTTTGTTGCGACTGCTTATCCAGGTACGGCAATGTGGCGAGTAGTAAGAAAAGATTTAAAAAAACATTTTGATATAGAATACGATAATCTAGGTGATCCAATATGTGATGATAATTTCCACAGGTATGTATTGGAATTAGATGATGCGACTAAAACATTAAATGGGAAAAATGGTGAACCTGTTAACTTTGGAGACATGCCAATGGATCAATTCTTACAAGCTAGAGACTATGTAAACAATGACGAAATAGAGAACATATTAGATATGTAATTATTTTACTGTAGAAAGAATTTATGGGATATGAAAAAAAAATAACAGCAATCATACCAGCGAGAGGTGGCAGTAAAGGAGTACCTGGAAAAAACAAAAGGAACTTACATGAACACCCATTAATAGCATATAGTATTATGGCATGTAAACTAAGCAATTGCGTTGAAGAAATAATTGTATCTACAGATAGTGAAGCTATAAAATTAATTGCAGAAAATTATGGTGCAAAGGTACTGGATAGACCCTCAGAACTTGCTGGTGACAATTCTACAGACTGGCAAGTTATCAATCATTTCTTTGAAAATCATGATGATGAATACATAGCATATATAAGACCTACAACACCTTTAAGAAATCCAAAAGTATTGGATAAGGGTGTTAACATGTTTTTTGAAAACAGTGAAAAGATGAGTGGTTTAAGGTCTATGCATGAGTTACCTGAATCTCCATATAAAGTTTTCAAAATAAACGAAGATGGATATTGCGAAGGTTTTTTTCATGATTATGAAGGGATATTAGATTACACAAACCTACCAAGGCAAAATTTCCCAGAAGCATATCAGCCTAATGGTTACATAGATATATCCAAGAGGGAAACTGTGGAATCCGGAAAGTCTGCATTTGCTATGAAAATAATGCCTTTTGTCACAGAATTTGTTACTGAAATTGATGCTCAATATGAGTTTGAGTTATTGGATTACCAATTGGGAATTGGAGATAATGTTTTACTTGAACATTTAAATGAAGAAAAACCCGGTGGATATCAGTCAAAAGATTAGGCCAAACCACTAAGATGGGGGACTCCTATTAACCCGCCGAGTATTGCACCTCGTTGATTAGCTCACTCTCCTAGTATCGGTCTTAAGTTTCAACAAGGTGTAATAAGACTATTTTTCCTGGAAGTAACTTTCACTTAAGAATATCCCTGCCCAAGGTGCAATGTGCTTCCACAGTCGCCACAATCAGTCGAACATAAGGTTTGTACCAAGCAACCACGCAACTAGACAAACTTTGCATTCTCGAACTTACCACTCCTAAAGCTTGTAGTTGGCTAAACTCGCCTTGAAACGCCATAAACGGAATACCCTCTACAAGAGGATTCCAATGGAAGTTCGAATACATATGTTTTTCCTGCACCCGTTAGGGCATGCACAACAAAGTCCCGACCGTCTCGCTTAAAGCGCAAGTCTGGCGGTTCCCATTCGAAATCCAAGAACACTGGGAATGTTTTCTGGAAATCTCAAAGTCGGGTACTCTTTTAAGGGGTAAGCATCGCTTTATGGAAATAGGGTTACACACGAACTAAAGTAAAGTAATTGGCCTTAGCGGTAACCCTGAAATCGAATTTCCAAACATCCTAAAGTCTGGCTCAGTACCCAAACTCTTGCTATGGCGAAAAGAGAAGTGGACTATGTGTCAATATGGGTTTGGTCTATCGATTACGAGAAAGACATACCATTGGTCGACCGTCTTCACCTGAAAATCATTTTCCTCGAGTGAGATGGAAACCTCTTTGACCTTACCCAAGGAGAAGTCAACCAAAGTATCCCGAAGGCTTGCGCCTAGCTCGGCATACGATAAGGTAGAAGATTTATCCTATTAATAATGGAGTCATTACGCTTTTTAAGCCCAAAAGAGATCGATGATATTCGCATCGAGTTCGGCACGCCTGTATTCGTCTATGACGAAGCGACCTTACGTGAAAACGCCCGCACGCTGAAAGCCTTTCCGAACGCGTTTGGCCTCAAGCCTCGCTACGCCATGAAGGCAGCTCCGACAGCCGCAATAATACGCATTTTCAACCAAGAGGGTCTGGGAATCGACGCCAGTTCGGCTCATGAGTTGGAACGTGCCATTCGCGTCGGTTTTGGAACGGAATCAATCTCTCTCAGCACCCAGCAAATGCCGGAAAACTTCCGAGTTTGGGTAGATGAGGGAGTGAGTATGAATCTATGCTCACTAAACCAGATCAAAATCTTCGCGAAGATTTGCCCAGGTGGGGCCGTAGGACTTCGCTTCAATCCCGGGCTCGGTTCGGGAGGCACTAACCGAACAAACGTAGGCGGACCCGCAAGCAGTTTCGGTATTTGGAAAGGGGACCTCGAAGAGGCTCGAAAACTCTGCAAGGAAGGAAACCTAGAAGTCACCCGTATTCACACCCACATTGGCTCGGGATCAGATCCGGAAGTCTGGAAGAAAGTAGCAGGCATGAGCTTGGACATCGTGAAGGAATTTCCGGATGTTTTGAGCTTGAACCTTGGCGGAGGGTTCAAGGTAGGTAGAATGAGGGGAGAAACCTCTACGAATCTTGGAGAAGTGGGAGGCCCTGTGAAAACGGCATTTGAAGAATTCGCCGCTGAGTCAGGTCGCGAACTTCTCCTTGAACTGGAACCAGGCACTTTTCTAGTGGCCAATGCCTGTTCACTTGTCGCAAAAGTACAAGATGTAACCTCTACGGGAGAAGATGGCTATCGCTTTTTGAAGTTAGACGCGGGCATGACCGAAATCCTACGACCTTCTCTTTACGGCGCTCAACATCCGATCATTCTCCTGCCCGAGGACAGGGAGACCCCTACAGCAAGGGAAATGGAACAAGTAGTCGTTGGACATTGTTGCGAATCCGGAGACTTGCTTACGCCAAGCGATGGAGACCCGGAAGCCTTGGCTACTCGAATGCTTCCGGAGGGACAGGTGGGCGATTCTTGCGTAATCGAAGGAGTGGGCGCCTACTGCTCTGCCATGTCGGCGAAGAACTACAACTCTTTTCCCGAGGCTCCCGAAGTTCTGCGACGCGAAGACGGTTCCTTTGCTCTCATTCGGAAACGACAGTTACTCGATCAGATCCTAGATAACGAGTTGATTCCGTGACCCCCTCGGGCTTAAGACATTTCCCATTGGGCGAACAGGTGCCCGCCAGTAATCACGCCGTCTGCGTGAGTTTGCCTACCATGACCGACATAATCGGCTATGAAACCAAAGATCCGGTAATCATCAATCAAATCCCCGCAGGCTATCCGCGTTTCGTGACACATAAGCTGATATCCCAGTTGATCAATGAACTGCTTTTGGAAAAGGGATACAAGCATCGAACGGGCTTTGCCTTGGCCAGTCGCAGGGCAATCGATGATTTCCGAACATTCCTCTCCCCACACGAAATAGAGTTCGAGGAAAGAAATGGTTTTGTTCTCGCTCATGCAAAGAAGTCCTCGGACTTACAAAGAGCGGGCAAAGCTTTTCTTCAGCATACGGGGTTCTCGATCTCATCAAGGCAAGCAGAAGATATATTAGCCGCTCGCTCCGCGATGACAGTCAGGCAAGAAGAAACCGAAGAGGAGGAAAACGCATCAATTCGGGCCCGCAGACAGATTGCCGATGCCATGGGAGAAGAAGTGTTACCCGAGAACATTCTCCTCGCGACCTCGGGAGCAAATGCGTTTCACGCTCTATTTCGCGGGACCCGAGAACACCTAGCCGACCAAGGTCGTACGCTCTGGATACAGTTTGGCTGGCTCTATGTTGATACGATCAAGGTTCTCAGTAATTTCTGCGGCGATCGAGCGGAATCAATAGCTGTTCACAATGTGTCTGACCTTTCGGAACTACGAAAACTCTTCAGCGAAAGAGGATCCGAAATCGCCGCGGTGGTAACCGAGGTTCCGACCAATCCGCTTTTTCATACCTGTAATCTGGATGAGGTCAGAGGCCTTTGTCGCTCGAATGGCGCCATATTGGTGGCAGACCCGACAATGGCTAGCCCAAGGAACGTAAAAGTGGCAGACCACGCGGACGTCATAGTGAACAGTCTCACTAAATATGCGGCCAACGAGGGCGACGTGATGCTAGGCTGTCTCGCCTTCCCCAAAAAATCGACTGTCCATAACATATGGATAGACAGAATCAGGCATTACATTGCCCCACCTTATTCCCGTGATCTGGCGCGCATTGCGTTTGAGATGGGTCACTACCCGGATCTAATCGAGCGCACGAATAAGAATTTAATGGAGTTGGCAACGTATCTTGAAAGTCATCCCTCCATAAAAAAGGTGCACTGGTCTTATTCGGAACCCTTTCAAAGTAATTATCGAAAGCTGGCTGGGGATGAGAAACCCGGGTGCGCCTTAGCTTTCGAACTCAAATATGGGATGGAATCGTTTTACAATAAAATTCGTATACTGAAAAGCCCAAGTTTCGGAACCAAGTTTTCTTTGCTTTGCCCGTATGTTCATCTGGCTCACTACGACCTAATGCAAAACAAACAAGGTAGAAATCTTCTTGCATCGGCAGGATTGTCGCCCGAATTAATTAGGGTTTCAGTAGGAGAAGAGGAAGTGCAGGAAATAATATCAGTCTTCAGTGAAGCTCTATAGAGGCCTAAGGACTGAGAATCGCCAAAGGATCAAGAGTCGACTCGCGAAAACTAGAAAATTCATTCGAAGGAGTGAGCATCCAGAACCTTCCTGACACGTTTCTTTGAAAGTCGAGAAAACTCGGGCAAGCCGTTTTCATGTGGTACCGACACCTCACCTAGTATGAGGGGTTGGGCATACTTGATGAATTTCGCGGTCATGCTAACGCCATCTTCCGAAATCCAGTCCTTGGGAATTTCCTTAACTCCATTGGCAATTTCGGAAAGTGGAGCCAATCCGGTTTCGCAGGAATAAGGTTCATCTTCACCCCGAACGAGAATGACCATTTTGTCGGTTTCTCCCTCAATAGCAGCCCGCACAGCTGCCTGCCCCGCCATAAAAGCCTCCTCATTGTCTGTTTGAGATGAACAATGAGCGGCCGCCCGCTGTCCGGTGCCCAATTTGCATGAACGTGCCTTGACCGCCAAGTTTTCTTCGACAAGATTGGCCAAAGCCTCTCCTACGCCTCCTAGTTGAGCGTGACCAAAAGCGTCCTTCCCCGATCCAGAATTAGCTACGTAATTTCCGTCTTTATCCCTTAGGCCTTCACCTACAACGACCAAGCAGTAACGGTTTTTCTTCAAAACCTCTTGGACGTCCTCGATAAATTTCTGCCTGGAAAAAGGAAGCTCGGGAAGATAAATCAAGTGGGGAGCATCATTAGGATTTTCACGACGTTTAGCCAAGGTCGCGCCGGCTGCAATCCAACCGGCATTACGCCCCATGACCTCGACGATTGAAACGAGATCGTGCTGTCCCATGGCCTCGTGATCGAGGGCCATCTCACGGACCACGGTGGAAATGTATTTAACTACGCTGCCATACCCAGGGCAATGATCAGTAGTGACGAGGTCGTTGTCGATGGTTTTGGGTATACCTATGACGCGGAGTTTGTAATCTCTTTCCTGAGCGAGTTGGGAAATCTTGTCCGCGGTATCTTGCGAATCATTCCCTCCCGCATAGAAAAAATATCGAATATTATGAGCCTCGAACACATCTACTATTCGTTGGAAGTCTTCGTCGCGCTTGAGCTTGAAACGACAGGTACCAAGAGCGGAAGCAGGCGTATGACTAAGACCTCTGATATTCTGCTGCGACTCTTCGGCAAGATCGATAAGGTCTTCCTTTAAAATCCCGAGGACGCCGTTGAGCCCACCGTAAATCTCCTCGATGCACGGGTTGTTGAGCGCTTCCGTCACCACACCGGCTACGCTCGCGTTAATAACGGAAGTAGGACCGCCCGATTGGGCGACCAAACAATTACCTTCAAGTTCTTCTGCCATGAGTCTTGGTGATCAAAATGAAAAGCTGAAAAGTGCATAATGTTCTCGCCCTCATGGCAATCGAAAAATTCGCGGGATACTATTTAAATATTCCGATGAAACGGAGACAAAGAAAAAGCGAGCAAGCTATAGCTACAATATTGTCTCGGGCTCGAAATCCGATGCATCGGGATATCGCTCACCCCAAGATCTAGCTCGCTCGAGAAAGACTTCCACTTGATGAACGGCTGCCCCCACTCGGGTTTCGCCTTCAGAAATTAAAAGATCGATGGCTTCGGCAGAAAGGCCGACTCGATCGTCTGCAGCCAAGCGACCGGGCAGATCATTAATCGCGATGCGACCTTCGCGAAGGTCTCTAACCGTAGCTACGGCATGCTCCTTGATGGCAGCATGCGCATTCTCCCTACCCGCCCCCGCCTTCACGGCTTCCATCATTATGGTCGTTGAAAGCAGGAAGGGAAGGTAGCGACGGCACTCCGCACCAATCACTTCTGGAAAAACTTCCATTTGTACCAATACTGTAAGGAAGGTTTCGAGCAGGCCGTCTATCGCATAAAACGCATCTGGAAGAGCTACACGACGCACGACCGAGCAAGAAACGTCCCCTTCATTCCATTGATCTCCCGAAAGAGAAGCGATCATGGCCAAGTGTCCCGAAAGAATAGCATGAAAGCCGTTAATCCGTTCGCAACTTCTGCTGTTCATCTTATGAGGCATGGCGGAAGAACCTGTCTGTCCCTTGGCAAACCCTTCCCCCATCAGTTCATGCCCAGCTGCGATACGGAGGGTTTTTGCGAAGCTGGCAGGTCCTGAAGCAAGTCTGAATAAAAGTGATACGGCTTCGAAATCGAGACTTCGGGGATAGACTTGGCCCACTACCTGCAAGGAACCGGGTGAGCCAAGGTGCTCAAGTAAGAGACCATCGAGTCGCTCCGCCTTATCAATGTCTCCGAGGAGGGTGATTTGATCGAGACGAGTGCCCACCGCACCTTTAAGCCCCCGGAAGGGGTAGGTGGCGCACAAGCGGACCAAGCCATCTAGAGATCGTTCCAATTCCTCGCCATGCATGGCAAAACGTTTTCCCAGAGTGGTCAGTTGGGCGGGAACGTTGTGCGAGCGCGCTGTAAGTGGAAGCGTCTTGTGAGCACTCGCCTGCTTAGCCAAGGCGAGGAGCGAGGAAACGCCTTTCTCCAGAACAATGCCGAGAGATCGATGAACCTGAAGCTGTTCAACGTTTTCCGTAAGGTCGCGGCTTGTCATTCCCTTGTGAGCATGCTGGTGGCCCGCTTTCGATGCGAATTCTTCCAAGCGAGCCTTCACATCGTGCTTAGTGACCTTCTCTCGTTCATTGATAGCCTCGAGGTCAACCAGTGTCTTTACTCCTTCAGAAGCCTCAATGGCATCGGCAGGGACATCCAAACCGAGATCACGCTGAGCCTTCATCACTGCAATCCAGAATTCGCGTTCGAGAATCACCTTACCCTCTGGCGACCACAAATTGCGCATAGCGGAGGAAGCGTATCGATCAGCAAGAATATTAGGTATGAAAGTGCTCATGTGAGTAAAAATGATAAAATGTTAACCAGAGAAGGAAAAATCTTAAACTTCGGAAGACGCTTCCATGGACTCCAAGGAACAACAAACGGCATCGATAATGAATTCAGGGGTGGAAGCTCCCGCCGTAACACCAACGCTCGCAAAGCGGGACATGACGCAAGGATCAAGTTCCTCCGCCGTCTCGACGTGAAAGGTCGGACGGTTCTGGGACTCGGCCAACTTGGCCAACTTACAGGTATTGGCCGAATGATGGCCGCCAATAACTACTATGGCCTCGGCTCCCTCCGTCACTAGTTGTCGCAAGTCAGACTGACGCTCCTTGGTCGCACCGCAAATCGTATCGAATACGACAAGCTCAGGATACTTTTGAGCAAGACGCGCCGAAAGGTGTTCGAATTCGTGGGTAAACATGGTAGACTGCGATACCATAACCACACCGTTCTCAAAATCGGGCAACGCAACCAAATCCTCTTCAGTCTGGACGGCATGCCCTCTCCCGGCAGCATATCCCATGAGGCCAATAACCTCGGGATGGCGAGGATCCCCGAAGATAACGACATCGAAACCCTTGGACGCATGCATGCGCACCTTACCCGCAATAATACCTACATCCGGGCAGGTCGCATCCTTGAAGGGCAAATCGAGTCCCTTGAGATATTTTCTACGCTCGGGAGAAATGCCATGAGCACGCACGACGACGACGGCATCATCGCGTTCATTCTCTTCCAACTCAATGGACGAACTACTTCGATAGTCCCCCACCTCGCGAACGCCCTCTGTGCTGAGCGCCGTCATCATCTGGTTATTATGGATCAGTGGCCCATCCGTATAAACGGTCCGCTTTCCACCATCGGCCTGCTCACGAGCAACTTGAATTGCACGCTCTACTCCCCAGCAAAAGCCGGCGCTTTTCGCTCGAATAACTTTCATACTACACTTTCCACCATAGCTAGCGATCTTTGGGCGTTCAACAATATAGATTTGCCTAAAGGATGCCAAAGAAGGCAATCTTTGCAAAATGATCAATTCAGTAATAACCAAAATGTCAAAAACCTTGGTGATCCTGGCGCTCCTTCCATTCGCAGGTACAGCGTACGCAGAAACAAAAGCGTCTAAAGAAACTATTCGAGTCTCTAAAGCGACATACACTCAGAAGGCCCCCACCAGAGGCGGAACAGGAAAAATATACATGGATCGAGAAATCTCTCAGGTCATGGGGCACCTGGGCGCAGGTTGGTTGGAGCGATCCGAAAGAGAGCGAGAGGAAAGGACTGACCTCCTCGTAAAAAACCTCGAATTGAAGCCAAATGAGATCGTTGCCGACATAGGAGCAGGTTCGGGCTACTTCACTTTCAGGATGGCAAAACTAGTGCCTGAAGGCAAAGCATACGCCGTTGATATCTCCAAGGAGATGCTCGCCATTGTAAAAGGTCGCATTGGCAAATTTAAGACCGACAACGTAATTCCCGTGCATGGTACGATAACCGACGTCAAATTACCCGAGAACTCTGTCGATTGCGTCCTCATCGTCGATGCTTACCACGAGTTTTCTCATCCTCGTGAAATGGCTCTTTCCATTCTGAAAGCCCTAAAGCCAGGTGGTCGCTTGGTATTAATCGAATATCGACTGGAAGACCCTAAAGTTCCGATCAAACGGCTACATAAGATGACACAAGTTCAGTCCAAAAAGGAAATGAAAGCCATTGGCTTCGATTGGAAGGAAACTCGACACATGCTTCCACAACAACATTTCATGGTGTATCTGAAGCCTGACCCGAAGGCCAAAAACACTCCGAAATGAAACCTCTAATCTTAGCTGCCCTGGGAATAATTCTTCCTTTGCTCTCTAACCTAGGGAAGGAAGATCCAGGAGAATGGACGCGCTTTCGAGGTCCGGACGGGACGGGACATGGGCAAGCCGAAGGATTGCCCGTTCAATGGAAGGAGGCAGACTACTCTTGGAAAATCAAGCTTCCGGGCGTAGGTCACGCATCCCCGGTATTATGGGGAACTCGCCTCTTCACCACTTGCTCCGACGAGGGAGACGGCGGCCAGTACGTGCTCTGCTACGATGCCATCAACGGAGATAAGGTCTGGGAAAAGAAACTCGATTCAGTCAAATACCCCCACCACAAGTTTAACAGTTTCGCCTCTTCCACTCCCTGCGTAGACGCCGAATACCTCTTTGTAAACTGGACCACCAAGGCATCCAACGATCTCCTCTGCTTCGACCATGACGGCAACCTGCTTTGGCGACGCGATTTCGGCGTGTACGAAACCCAGCACGGCAACGGCTTCTCTCCAATAGTACATGGAGATCTAGTTGTTCTTACCCACGATCACTACGGGGACAGCAACATAATTGCAGTTGACCGAAAAACAGGGTCCACCGTATGGCAGACTAAGCGCATGTCCGCCAAGCCATCCTCGTCCACGCCTTGCGTATACCAACCGAAGGATGGTCCCCTCCAATTCGTGACCAGTTCGATGGCCCACGGTTGCTACGCCGTTGATGCCAAATCAGGAAAAATTCTTTGGGAAACCGGCCCCGACACCCTAGACCTCCGCAGCGTGGCATCCCCCTACCCTGCCAACGGACGCTTTTTCGCGAGTTGCGGCTCAGGTGGTCGAGCCAGTCGATTCGCTTCGATCATTCCACCGAAAAGCGGCAAGGGCAAACCCACCATCGCCTATTCATTGAAGAAGAACATACCCTACGTTCCCACTTCCATTGCAAAAGGGAACCTGCTCTTCCTAGTCACCGATGGTGGCATCGCCTCCTGCCTCGAATTAAAATCGGGCGAAATCAGATGGCGCGAACGTCTCGACGGCAACTACTTCGCGTCACCCATTATGGTAGGGAAGGTCATCTATGCCGTATCCCGCGAAGGCAACGTCGCCACTTTTTCAGCGTCTGACAAATACAAAGCTCTTGGAATATCCTCTCTCGGCGAGCTCACCCACAACACACCTGCCGTAGCCAACAACTGCCTCTACTTCCGAACCTATTCGCATATCTTCCGCTTGCCTGCCAAGCAAGTAAGGTAGCAGAGTTTAACTCCATCTCGGCCAAGCATTGCCGTTGACTCAGGTACTGTGGTGAAAGAAAATGGAAAGTATGCAAAAGAGATACCTAATAATGTTAGCGGGCACTTTGCTCGCTTGGTTTTCAGCGATTTCGGCAAATGCCGAAAATTTCTCCGTTGCGGGGTATGCGTTTAGCTCCCCGACGGGATGGAAGGCGTCACCGCCTTCCTCCTCCATGCGCAAAGCTCAGTTCTTGGCCTCGGGAAAAGATGGAAAGTCCGCAGAAATCGTATTCTTTTACTTCGGAGCGGGCGGTGCAGGAGGCGTAAAGGCGAATATCGACCGCTGGATGGGCCAATTTAAAAATGCCGAAAACAAAAAAGTGGAGGGTAAAAAGGTCGGAGGCATAAAAGTCACATATGCTAGAGCTACAGGAACCTTCATGAGCGGTCGTCCCTTCGGAACAAAGGTTCCAAAAGAGGGTTATGCTCTATTGGGTGCTATTATCGAAGGGAAGCAGGGAGCCATCTTCGTTAAAATGACTGGTCCGGAAGCAGTCGTTGAAGCAAATGCTGATAAGA
Source organism: Opitutia bacterium (assembly GCA_002730975.1). Taxonomy (GTDB): domain Bacteria; phylum Verrucomicrobiota; class Verrucomicrobiia; order Opitutales; family Seribacteraceae. Next base: position 17,969 of record PCBO01000105.1, on the reverse strand, counting down.
TGAGGGCTATGGTCGCAGGTGCTCTAAAGTAGTTAAAAATCTCGACCTTTTCTGGTGCTTTAATGGGAACAGATCAGCTTGGTTTGATAATTACTAAGCACGCGAGAACATCATGAGACAGCTTGTCATATTTCCAACCTTCATCAGCTTTTTTTTCACCTTCGGCGCAAGCGGACAAACCTTTGAGCCACAGCAAATTGCCTTTTTTGAGAAAAAGGTGCGTCCACTCTTAGCTGCGCACTGTTTCGAGTGCCACTCCGCAAAGTCCAAGAAGCTCGAAGGCGAACTACGTCTCGATCATCGTGAAGGTTTCCTCAAGGGAGGTGCTTCGGGCAAGCCGACAATTAGCTTCAAAGAGACTCCATACCAGTCCCTGTTGCTTAAGGTGGCTCGATTAAAGAGGGGAGACAACAGCAGCCATCCTCCAATGGCAAGGCCCTTGTCGAGCATTGAAATCAAGTCTTTGGCCAGCTGGATACGAATGAAATTGCCTTTTCCGGAAAAAGCCAAGGCGACCCTGGTGAAACAAGAAAAGCCAACCGCCGACTGGAAGAATAAATTTGATTGGGAAAAAGCTCGCCAGTACTGGGCATTCCGAAAACCAAAGGCACGAAAAGTGCCCCAACCCAAACAGGCGAATTGGGTCCGATCGAACCTCGATCGTTTCATCCTCTCAAAACTGGAGGTCTCGGGATTGACCCCTGGAAAAGACGCTGGTAAAGCCACCCTTCTACGCCGTATCTATTTCGACTTGATAGGATTGCCTCCGACTCCGGATCAAATGAAAAGTTTCCTCACCGACGATTCGCCGAAAGCCTTTGAGAAAGTGGTCGACGATTTGCTCGCCTCAAGTCAGTTCGGCGAACGTTGGGGTAGGCACTGGATGGATGTCGCACGCTATGCCGAGTCAACCGGAATGGAGCGGAACTTCACCTACCCGCACGCATGGAGGTATCGCGACTACGTCATCAAGTCGTTCAACGAGGACAAACCATACGATCTCTTTATCAAAGAGCAAGTGGCGGGCGACTTGATGGTGTCGAATGATCCGAAACAGGAAGCCGAACGCATAGTTGCTACCGGATTCCTCGCGATGGGACCGAAATCCCTCAACCAAAAAGATAAGAGAATTTTCACGATGGACGTAGTGGACGAGCAAATCGACGTCGCCACCCGCGCCACCTTGGGCTTAAGCGTATCCTGCGCTCGGTGCCACGATCACAAGTTCGATCCTATCCCGACCGAGGACTACTACGCACTCGCCGGCATATTCCGTAGCACCAAAACCTATTATGGGACAGCCAAGGGCAACGGCAACCGACAGACCGGGAGCTTGATACCAATGGGTGAAAATGCCGGAAAACTCAAAGAGGAATTAGATAAATATAATCGCGAAATGGCTTCTCTCGCCAAGCAATTGAAAAAAGCCCAGAAACAACTCCAAGTCCTCAAGCGCAAGAAAAACGACGAAGCGATGAAGGCCAAGATGGACGAATGCGCAGAGAATGTGCGAGAGACGAGTGCCCAGCTCAAGCAAATGAAGAGGAATTCGCCCAAGACACCACAATACGCGATGGGTGCACTGGACGGAGGAGAGCCTCTAAATATTCGCGTACACCTGCGAGGAGACGTCGACACCTTGGGAGCAACCATTGAGCGCGGATACCTCACAGCCCTAACGATAAATCAGGCTCCTCGTCCAAAAATGGAGCAGAGCGGACGGCTCCAACTGGCGGAGTGGCTAACTCACGAGGAAAACCCTTTGGCCGCCCGAGTCATGGTGAACCGGATATGGCATCACCTTTTTGGAGAAGGCATCGTACGTACGGTGGACAATTTCGGCTCTTCCGGAGAAGCACCTTCTCATCCAGAACTCCTCGATTACCTAGCCGTCCGCTTTCAGACGAGCGGATGGTCGGTAAAGAAAACGATTAAAGAAATCGTTCTGAGCCGAACCTACCGCCTATCTTCCTCTGAAGATCCCGAGAGCTTCAAAAAGGATCCTCAAAACAAGTTGCTATGGCGAGCCAATGTTCGTCGTCTTGAGGCAGAGGCACTACGTGACGCCATGCTCTTCGCTTCCGGCGAACTAGATTTCGAACCAGTTAAAGCATCCGCAGTGGCCAAGGCCGGAAACGGCAATGTAGGCCGAGGAGTCACAATACCCAAGCACTCGCTCGAAAACGCTTCCCACCGCAGTGTGTACTTGCCCATCGTCCGGAATCTATTGCCCGAGTTCCTGCGTGCCTTCGATTTCGCCGAGCCAAGCATGATCGTAGGTCGTAGGCAGGAGACCACTGTACCATCTCAAGCGCTGTTCCTGCTCAATTCCCCATTCGTCATCGAACAAGCCTCAGCCATGGCAAAGGCTCTCCTCGCTGAGGGTAAAAGCGCTCCTGAAACTCTCGTGGAGAAAGCTTATAAACGAGCTCTGTCTCGACCTCCCAACGCAGAAGAGCTCTCACAGGCCATGGAATTTCACCAAATCGCATCTTCTGACAAAGGAGAGCAAGATTCTCCAGAAGCTCTAGCCCATCTTTGCCACGCTCTGTTCGCGAGCGCGGAATTTAGATACCTCGATTAATTAAATCCGAGGAATTATGAAAATCCGCTTCGTGCCCTTCGTCCTGTCTCTATTTCTCCTCGGGAACATCGTCCTATGGGCAGCCAACAAAAGCAACTGGCCGCGCTTTCGCGGAACGAACGGAGCCGGCACCGCCGATTTTACCATACCCCCGAAATGGTCCGAAGATGCCGTAAACTGGGAAACCGAGTTACCCGGAACGGGTCATGGTTCACCTGTCGTTTGGGGCGACAAGATATTCCTTAACGCGGCCCGCGAAAAGGGAAAGGAGCGCCTAGTGGTTTGCCTCGACGCGCCCTCCGGGAAAATTCTCTGGAACAAGGCCTTTGCCTCCGCAACGCACAAGACAAACAAACGCAACAGCTTCGCCAGCAGCACCCCCGCCGTAGATGCCGACGCAGTTTACGTAGCGTGGGGTAATAAAACGGAACTGCAAGTGACCGCCCTCTCGCACGAGGGGAAACAGCTATGGCAGGGTAACTTCGGCAAAGTCACCGGCGGGCACGGCTTTGGCGTATCTCCCATCGTGCATGATGACTTGGTGGTGCTGCCGAACGATATCGAAAAAGGGGGCGGCTTCCTCTTGGCGATCGACCGTAAGACTGGAGAAACGCGTTGGAAAATCCCGCGGGACAGCAAGCGCTTGACCTTCTCCACTCCATGCGTCTACCAAGCCCCTAATGGAAAAACGGAACTCATCTTCACCAACTGGTGGCTGGGCGTAACCAGCGTGGATCCGACTACAGGCAAGGCATTGTGGGAACTATCCGTCTTCGGCCGCCCCCATGCCGAACGCGCCATATCCTCACCCGTTGTGTTCAAAGACCTCGTGCTAAGCGTGTGCGGGTTCACCACCTTGGACAAACACCTGGTAGCCATACGACCAGCCTCTGCCAGCAAGGACGGCAAAGCCAAGGAGATTTGGCGCCTAGAGGACACCGTACCTCATATTCCCACTCCACTCCTGACCAAGAATCGACTCTATCTTTGGGCCGACAACGGGGTAGTTACCTGCCTTCGCCCCGACACCGGAAAAGTAATCTGGAAAGCACGCACCGAAGGCGTCAAAGACACCTTCTACGGCTCTCCGGTTTGCGCGGGCGGAGTCATTTTCTGCGTATCCGCCTATGGCAAGGTGGTGGCCATAGCCGACGCCGAGGAGTTCCGCCAGCTGGCGGTGAACGACCTCGACGAGATATGTCATTCAACCCCCGCCCTCGCCAACGGCAACCTCTACCTTCGCCTGTTCGAACGCCTTATTTGCATAAAAGGACATTGAAGTAATGCCCCTGAATTTTAATTATTGAAGAGATACACCATGAACGAATCAATTCTGTCAAACTATAGTCGACGAGACGCCCTCAAGACGATTTCGACGGGTTTTGGGTATTTGGCCTTTGCAGGACTGGCCACCGAGAAAGCCCTCGCGACCAGCGTGACCTCTGCTCGCGGCCCTCACTTTCCAGCCCGTGCCAAGCGCGTAATATTTGCCTGCATGCGCGGAGGCCCCTCCCACGTAGATACCTTCGATCACAAGCCCAACCTGCTACGTGACGACGGCAAGACCACTAGTTTCGGCAATCGCAAGTTGCTAGGCAGCCCCTTCAAGTTCTCGCGTCACGGCAAGAGTGGTCTACCCATTTCCGAACTCTTCCCCCATCTCGCTAAGCAGGCCGACAAGCTCTGTCTACTCAACGGCATGCACGCAGACGCCCCCGTCCATCCCCAATGCTTTCTCCAGCTCCACACGGGAAGCTTCCAGTTCGTGCGCCCAAGCATGGGAGCTTGGGTAAGCTACGGCCTCGGCACCGAGAACCAAGACCTACCTGGATTCGTGACCATCAAGCCGCCCACCCGCGTCGGTGGTGCCCAAAACTACGGCAGCGCATTCATACCCGCAGTCTATCAAGGCACCGCCATCGGCAACCTCAATACCGACATAAAAGACGCCAGCATAGGCAACCTGTCCAACAAAAGCCTCGGCAGCGGATTGCAACGCAAGCAAATCGACCTCATCCAATCGATGAACCGCAACTTAGGCAAAGAAAAGCCGGGCGATCGACGTATCGACGGTGTCATCAAGTCCTATGAGCTCGCTTATCGAATGCAATCCTCGGTGCCCGATTTGCTCGACCTTTCCGACGAATCCCAAAGCATGCGCGACCTCTACGGTCTCGACAAAGCTGCCACCAGTGATTTCGGACGCCAATGCCTGCTTGCCCGTCGCATGGCCGAGGCCGGGGTGCGCTACATCGAGGTCACACATGCCAACTGGGACCAGCACAACAGCCTGCGAGGGAAACTGAAGACCAACTGTATGGCGACCGACCAACCACTGACTGCTCTCCTGACAGACTTATCCCAGCGGGGCATGCTCGAGGAAACTCTTGTCGTCTGGGGCGGCGAATTCGGCCGAACACCCCACGTAAAGCGACCGGATGGACGTGACCACAATTCCAGTGGTTTTAGTTTCTGGATGGCCGGCGGTGGAGTCAGAGGCGGAATGCGCCACGGCGCTACCGATCTACACGGTATTGCAGCAGTCGAAGATAAAATGCATTTCCACGACCTCCACGCAACAATCTTGCACTTGCTGGGTTTAGACCACGAGCGACTGACCTATAACTACGCAGGACGAGACTTCCGCCTAACTGACGTCTTTGGTAAAGTTGCCACGAAAATCTTGGCCTAGATCAGTTTGCGTGACTTGCTGCATGGGCGACCAAGCCGGCAATTACGGCATCCACGTATTCTTCGACAAGACTGATTCGCATTTTTCCGGCCACCATTTTAGCTCCGTCATAGTCCCCCGCCTGGATACGGGCGAAAACCTGCGTGGAATTTGCGATGTAAGGCTCGAGAAAAACAACGGGACATTCGTACAAACGGTTGGCCATTAGGTTGCGACCCCAGACACCGGGGACTTCCCCTAGCTTTATGGCGTTCGGCCCCTTGTAATTAAATGCAGGAAGTCCGGTCGCGCGTTTAAATGCCTGCGCCATGCACTCGGCTAAGGAGAGTTCATCCTTATGGGAACGGTTCAGAAGTTTAACGAGCATCTCGAGTCGCTGGTTGTCGAGTGCGATCTCCCCTCCCAAATATGCTCCATTGGTGAGAACATGGTAATCATTCCGCTCCACCAAAGAATTCTTTTCAGGAGTGGGCCAAGGCGCAGCATTCAAGTGAATACATACGACTAGGTCGGGCTTTAACTTTTCGTTTACCTTGGATGCCCTCGCCATGATTTCACTCGACCGGAAGAACAGAATCTCTCCGCGACGACGAATCGACTTCTTACGTTCCTTCTTCGTTTGCGTGGACACGACATCCCCTTCGATTCTTTTTTGCCACGCCTCGGCCTCTTTGCGTAGAGTCTTGGGTGTGTCGATCGTCACGGGCTTCTTTCGATTGCGAACCAGCGAAACTTTCGCTCCCAATCCGCCAAGGCGCTTGGAGAGACGCTTGGCCACCAAGAGAGCGACGTCGCCCTCCTTAACTGGAGCAGCCTCGCCGATGACAAAATGTCGGCCCTCCATTTCCGAATATTTACCCCCCAAATGCCCAGGGTCCAAAGCGATGGTAAAACCAGCCAATGGCTTTTGGCGGTCTAGAAAGCGCAGGTTGGCCGCGGGTCGCCAATACTCTTGCCGGCGATTCTTCAATGCCATTCGGGGACAAGATGCAAAAGGCAAAACATACCAATCTTCCTTACCCGCAAACTTACGGATATGGGCTTCTTTCTCGTCGATCTTAATCCAATCCTTCCACCAAGACTCCCGTGGGACGTAAACTTTTCGAAGCAACTCCTCGAACTTCGGACTCGTCATGCTGTTATGGTAAGCATCCAAGCGAGCCCACTCGGGATTCTTGCTCTGTACTGAAACCGAGCAGATTCCGGTCGATATCGCCACTGCCAATAGAAAGAGGATCATCCTGTTACCAGAATAGAAACCTCTAGGACAATGAAAAGTTTTTTTCAGCGATTTCAAAAGAAAGATCAGGAAAAATTCCTTCGGGCATCCAAGGCGCTTCGCAAGGTAACCTCGTCGGCATAAGTAACTCCGGACCCGCTGGGAATGCCAAATCCAATGCGACTTACCTGAATGTCTCTGTCCCCCACGATTTCTTCGCTCAAGTAGTGACAGGTCGCTTCACCCTCGATGTCGTTAGCAATGGCAAGTATCAGTTCGTTCACCTCGCCTTGTTCAATGCGATCCCTAATACTAGCAAAATTCAGCTTTTCCGGACCAATGCCCCTAATCGGCGAAAGCTTGCCGTGCAGAACATGGTAACAACCACGATAAGCACCCGAACGCTCAATGGCAAAAAGGTCGGGAACTCGCTCGACGACGCAAATTGTTCCATCCTCACGTGCCTCATCCCCACAAATGGAGCAGATCTCATCCTCCGAAAGGTTTCCGCAAATGGAACAAGCCTTAGCCGAGGCTCCCGCGGTTCGAAGAATCTCAATGAGACTGTCGAGACCGTCGGGTTTCTCCACTAGTAAATGGAGAGCAATACGTTCGGCCGATCTATGACCTAGGCCGGGGAGACTTTTGAGTCCCTTGAGTAAGTTTTCGAATCCGGGCGTCATGATATTGCCCGCAAAAAAAACGAATCAGATGCCAACGTCAAAAAAGGCCGGGCATCTGAAGTCCTCCCGTGAGATCACCCATGGCTGCTTCACTGCGTTTCTTGGCTTCCTCAGCTGCATCTCGAATCGCTAGCAGGATAGCCTCGGAAACAAAGTCTGGGTCTTCCTTCAGAAATTCTGGATCCAGGCTAAGATTTTGAAATTCGCCTTGCCCATTTATCTTGACGGTCACCGCACCGCCACCACCGGAAACCTCAAACATTTCTTCCGCAAGAGACTCTTGGGCCTCTTCCATCTTCTTCTGCATTTTCTGAGCTTGCTTGAGAAGCTTACCGACTCCGACCATAACAAAATTCCTTGATGGGTGTTGAGAAATTAGAAAAAAAACTCGATTGAGGGGATTCGCCCTATTTTTCTAGAATAGAATCATAACCATCCCTAAAAGAGGGATATAGAGGGGACCAATTGAGCTCACCGCGGATGCGATCACTACAAATTTTACGATTGGAAGCATCCGTCCCTTCACTGCCGGAAAAGGAAGGTGTATCGACTCCCATTTTTTCGGCAAGCCATGTAACGATCTCAGATCGGGAAGAGTGATTACCATCAGAAACGTTGTAAATCCTACCAATGTTACGCTCTTCTGCTTGGAGGACCCCAAGAATAGCGGAGCAAGCGTCGTCGCGATGAATCAAGTTGAGAATACGATCACCATCTCCGGATAGGATGTCGCCGTTTCTAACGCTATCAAGGAGCAAATGACGACCGGGCCCGTATAGCCCAGCTAGACGAAGGATAAAAGAGCGGCCGATACCCTCACCACCGGGAAAGCCCAACTGCTCGGCAGCCAAAAGGAGCCCACCCTTTTCAGAAACACCGTCAGAGGAAGCAGTTTCGTCAACAAGACAACGCCCGGTTTGCGGGTAGACTGAAGTGCTGCTGGTAAAGACAAAAGTGCCAACCTCACCAGAACGAGCCCATGTCACCACCGAGTCATGACCATCCACATAGGACTTCAAATAACCATCCAAATCAGGTGATGCCGCTCCCACACAATTAACTACGAAATCTTGAGTAGAATCAATCTCACCTGTCCAAGACTTGTCATCTAAGTCGGCTACGACAATTTTTTGGACACCAGAATCATCCAAGCATGAAGCGGTATCAGCATTACGAGTAACGGCGGATACATGCCACCCAAGTTTGAGCGCCTGCTGAGCGAGCGCCGAACCTAGATAACCACAGCCAAATATTGCGAGCTTTTTGCCCATAAACTGCATTCATGCAAAAAATGAACGGAAACGTCAAGGTTGACTCCTTCGGTATTTTAATGCGTAAAGCACGACCTTCTAAAAAATGCAAAAACAACCCGCCGAAGAAAAACTGCACATCGTCTTTGTTTGCTGGGGCAACATATGCCGTTCTCCCGCGGCGGAAGCCACTTTTCGCAAATTGTTAATTAGTCGTGGGCTGGACGACCGCATCACCTGCGATTCCGCCGGCACCATTGACCAACATACGGGCAACTCGCCCGACCCACGGATGCAAAAAGCCGCAGCCGCAAGAGGCATTCAAACAGGTGGGGCAGCTCGAAAAGCCAATCATGACGACTTTGCCGATGCAGATATCCTGCTCACCATGGACAACTTCAACTTCACGGAATTGAACAAACTCGCTCCGAACGATGAGGGACGAAAGAAGATTCAACGATTCTGCGAGTATGTGAGCGGAACAGTCAGCGAAGTACCCGACCCCTATTACGGTGGAGCCAGTGGCTTCGAGAAAGTACTGGATTTGCTGGACGAAGGTTGCGGCGCTTTGCTCGAAAACTTGAGAAAGCGTTTGAGATAGACCACCCATCCTTCCGCATCTTTGACCACAATCAATAACGCCGATGTGGGAAGACGTAGCAACCGCCATTGCCAAGGAGACGCAAACTTCATTTGTCCTCCAAAGTGAAAGCAGTATCGCCGGTGGTTGCATCAACGAAGCTCGACGGTTGGAGAGTGAGACCGGCGAAGTATATTTCGTGAAGGCAAATTCAGCTGGCTTCTTGAGACTTTTTGAAGCGGAAGCCAAAGCCCTAACGGAGATAGCCTCCACTCGAACTGTTCGCGTACCTGACCCGGTCTGTCATGGGATCTCCGGCAACCAATCCTTTCTGGTACTCGAATTTCTCGAAACCGGTAGAGACGGAGGTTCGGCGCAGCGAAAGCTAGGTCAAGACCTCGCCCGCCTTCATCGCATGGAGCAACCTCACTTCGGATGGAAGATCGACAACGCCATAGGCTCCACCCACCAACCCAACCCGGCATCCGACGACTGGATCGCATTCTACCTTGAGCACCGATTGGTTCACCAGTTCGACCTTGCCCAAAAAAAAGGTCAATCCTTCCATGGAATCGAATCACTCACAAAGCACGTACCCAATCTCTTCAGCGAATATAAACCGTTTCCATCTCTTTTGCACGGCGACCTTTGGGGTGGCAATTTTTCTGTCGATACAGAGGGTCTGCCCTATGTATTCGATCCCGCAAGTTATTACGGGGATCGTGAAGCCGATATTGCCTTCACCTATATGTTCGGAGGATTCTCCAAAGAATTTCACCAAGGCTATGAAGAGATTTTCCCTCTCGACCCCGGCTTCGAAATTCGCAAAACCCTTTACAACCTTTATCACGAATTGAATCACTACAATCTCTTCGGGGGCGGCTACGCCCGCTCCGCCCAATCGAGCATCAATCATCTCCTCGCCTATTCACCATGACCAACGACATACAGGAAATTCTGCTCGACGAAGAAACCATCAGCCAACGCGTGACAGCTCTAGGAGCTGAAATAGACGTTCATTACGAAGGAGAGGAAATCCTCCTCATTACGTTACTCGACGGGGCTATCGTATTCACCGCCGATCTCATTCGCAACCTGCGCCGACCACTTCGTCTCGACTGCATGCGCGTTTCAAGTTACGGCGATTCCACCTCCCCTGAATCGAGCCCTCGCATTTTGGGCAACCTACGAGCCGAGGTCGAGAACTGCCATGTCCTCCTCGTCGACGACATCCTCGATACCGGGAACACCTTATCACGCGTTCAAAACGAAATTATCTCTAGCAATCCCGCATCCGTCCATTCCTGCGTATTACTAGACAAGCCCGCCCGAAGAGAAACCCCATTTAAAGCGGACTGGATAGGCTTTTCCATACCCGATCATTTCGTGGTTGGCTACGGACTCGACTACGCGGGGCGTTACCGACAACTCCCTCATGTCGCTCTCCTCAAGCCCGAGGTATACTCTTAGTTCAGACTTAAGCCCGAAGCGGACGACATGAGCCAAGCCAAGCCAAACCTTTTGCGCCGCGTCTACGATTGGACGCTAACCCTCGCCGAAAGGAAATCAGCCGGCGGATGGCTTGCCTCGATATCCTTTGCCGAAGCCAGTTTCTTCCCCATCCCGCCCGACGTACTGCTAATTCCTCTCTGCCTCGGCGCCCTAAGAAAGGCGCTTAAGTTCGCCCTCATCTGTTCCGTCGCCTCCGTCCTAGGCGGAGCGGCCGGATACGCCATTGGAGCCTTTGGCTGGGAGACCGTTCAAGACATCTTCTACAATTACGTGCCCGGTTTCACCGAGGAGAAATTCAGAGACCTCACCTCTTGGTATAAGGAATGGGGTTGGCCACTCGTATTTCTTGCCGGATTTTCACCTGTTCCGTACAAGATTTTCACCATTGCCAGCGGAGTTCTAGGCATGGCCTTTCCTCAATTCTTGCTCGCTTCAGCCGTCAGCCGTTCCGGCCGCTTCTTCATCGTCGCCGTGCTAATCGCTAAATTTGGCGAACCGATGAAGATCTTCATAGACAAGCACTTCAATAAGCTCGCCCTCGCCTTTGGCGTACTTCTCCTAAGCGGATTCGCCGTGCTAAAATTGCTATAAGCGGAACAGTCAATTTAAAACGCTTAACCACGTTCCTCGGCCATTTCCTTATCCAATCTCTCAATGTATTCACTCACGTTGCAGGTGAGCATTCTGGTTTTTTGAGGCGAGACCTCCAGAACCTTCGTGACCACCCCATCCAAGAAAGAACGGTCGTGACTCACGATTATGGCAGTGCCCTCGAAGAGGTTGAGAGCCTCCTGCAGCACCTCCTTGCTACGAATGTCCAAGTGATTCGTTGGCTCATCCATTATAAGGCAGTTGCAAGGCTTCATAAGCAGTTTCGCCAACGCGACTCGATTACGCTCCCCGCCTGACAGAACGGAAGTCTTCTTCAACGCCTCTTTTCCGCTGAAGAGCAAGGCGCCTAATGCTGCTCGAGGATTTGAGTCGGGGTTACCTTCGGCGACTTCTTCCACTTCCGACAGCACGTCATTGGCCGGATTCAATTCTTCGGCTTGGTGCTGAGCGAAATAACCAATAACCGTATTCACCCCGACGTCGCGCTCCCCCTCCTGAAAAGGCTCCACTCCAGCAAGGATGCGAACCAAGGTCGACTTACCCGCCCCGTTAACGCCAACTATGGCAATCCGATCGCCCTTGTCTATCCGAAGATCCAATCCATCGAACACTTGGATGTCTCCGTAAGCTTTTTTCATATTCTCCACCTCGATTACCTTGTGACTTGCGGGCGGAGCCGGTGGAAATCGAAAATACATTTTCTTCTCTTCCGCCTCCGGCTTGATAATTTCCATCTTATCCAAAGCCTTTATTCGGCTCTGGACCATGGCCGCCTTCTTAACATTCGAGCGGAAACGACTAATAAACTCTTTTTCCTTTTGAATTACTTTCTTTTGATTGTTTGAAGCCTTTTGCTGGCGTTCCTTGCGAGCCAAACTCTCCTTCAGATAAAAAGTATAGTTTCCCTTATAGTTGTTGAGCTTACCCAGCTTTAGTTCCAACGTACGTTCGGTCACAGTCTCGAGGAATGCACGATCATGCGAAATCACGATCAGCGCACCTTGATAACGCTTCAAATACTGCTCCAACCAGTGCTGGGAAACAATATCCATATGGTTTGTCGGCTCGTCCAGAATCAAAAGCGAAGGTGCCTGAAGCAACAATTTGCTCAAGGCAATCCGCATCTGCCAACCTCCGGAGAACTCGCCGACGTCGCGAGACATATCGGACAAGGGAAACCCCATCCCCGTCAACACCTTCTCGATGCGTGACTTCATCTTATCCGGCTCGTAAGCAGCCAATTGCTCCTCCCAAGCTCCCATCAAATCGATCAAATCGTAAAACTCCTCCGCATCAGGTTCCATCTCTCCCAATCGAACCTCGGCTTCGTCCAAACGCTCTCGCAACGCCAAGGCATCGGCAAAGGCTTTTCCTGCCTCTTCGAATAAAGTACTACCCTTCACCGATATCCCATCCTGCGGCAAGTAACCAATCGTTGCGTAATCGGGTTTCTCAATGGATCCTGAATCAGGTTCCACTTGCCCCATGAGCATGCGCAACAAGGTCGTCTTACCCGAACCGTTCGACCCCACCAAGGCAATCCGGTCGAGAGAACCGATCACCTCGGAGATCTCCTCGAACAAGGACTGCGGACCATAGGCCAGACTAACTTCTTGTATTTGAATCATCGCCGATGGACAATGAACAAGTCCGCCTCGGAAGCAATCCGATTAGGAACATATAGCTTTCGCAAATAAAGGTCAATTCCATGCGCTTGCCCAAAAAAGCTTTTAAAGTTTGGCTGAACCGATGTGGAAATGTTTCGTCGCTACAGTCGCCGGCTTGCTTCTTGTATCATGCCCTACCGAAAAAAGCTCGGAGGTGACAACCACGGTCAAACGGATGGTTCAGTTTAAATCTGCTGTCTTCAAGGAGGCAAACTTAGGGTCAGTCGTTAGGGGCAGCCCTTAAAAAGCTACTAAATATCATAACCTGTAAGGAAATAGAATCACTTGAAAGCCTGAAAGCGAGAAATGCCTAAACCAGTGGTCTCTCGGGACCCGATTACGAAACTAGATAATTAGACCGACCCAGACCTCTAGGCAAGAAGGTCACGACTCTTGCTCCACTGGTCGCATTGTCCAAGTTAACTTATATCAGATGCCTCTCCGCTTGCTAAATTAAAAGATTAAAATTGTAGCCCCGTCGGTAATTTAATCGATGAGAATCAAAAAAACACGAAAGAATAATAAAATTGAGTGTATTATCAGCCTCAAATTAAGCAACTCGCCCCCGCAGAAATACTAGTCCCGGAAACACTCGCTCTCGAACTGGGCCCCACGCCATTATAAAATTGGTGAAATCTTATAATAGCCGAATTCGCGAACGGGTTCTATACTAGCTCACTCTAAAACATTATTGCTAAGACCGAACTCCAGTCACAGTCAAGCTTTAGAATAAAATCCGAAAAAACGAGATTTAGGCCATGGAAACAAAAAGCAAAATTTCAATCCCAGAATTCAACAAAGCATAGTTTAAGGAAATTTCATGAGTGAAAAGAAACCCAAAGGTCACGGAAAACTAACTTACTACATCATTGCTGCTATCGTTGGAGCGATCGCGATAGGGTATTTCGCACCCGAGCTTGCCGTTAAATTCGAAGTTGGCGGCGAAGTCTTTCTCAGCCTATTGATGATGATGGTCGTGCCCCTTGTGGTGATGTCCGTAATGAGTGGCATACTGGGGCTCGGCGATGTCCGGAAACTGGGCAAGCCGGGTGCCTACGCCATTGGCTATTACATATCCACGACGGTGTTGGCTGTAATCGTCGGTCTAATAATGGTCAATATTATGAAGCCGGGGGTGAACAAGGAACTGGAGGCAGCTAAGGCCAAGTACGAAGCAGCAGACGGCCCGGAGAGGAAAAAGGCCGAAGCAGAGCTCAAAGCCTTAAAGGATGAGATCAAGGCCAAGGTCGAAGAGAAAAACGATTCCAATGAAGAAGCGGCCAAAGCCGTGGAGAAGCAGAAAAAGCGAAAAGAGGCGATCGAGGTACACAAAAAAGCCGTCGAGGATTTGTCAATCGCAGTAAAGACTCTCGCTAAAGCAGAAACCGCCCTTAAAAAGTCACCTCAGGACGAGACCCTGAAGATGCAAGTCGAGACAGCCAAGTCCGAGAAGGATACCGCAGACAAAGCTTTCGCAAAGGCAGTTGCCCAAAAGAAGAAGGCCGGTGAAGAAAAAGGTCTGGGCGACATTCTCGAGAACATTCTCCTCATGCTTGTCACAAACAACCTGTTCAAGGCTGCCGCGGAGATGAACCTGCTCCCTCTTATTGTTTTCAGCATTATTTTTGCCGCCATGCTCACAACGATGGGAAAAAAGGTCTTCGCCATTACCAGAATGATCGGGCAAGCCAACGATGCCTTGATGTCCTTCGTTATGCTCCTCATGAACATTGCCCCCGTTGGCATATTCTGTCTGGTGGCGGGGAAGTTCGGTCATGCCAATCTGGAGGGCAAGTTGGCGGAAATGGCTGGGCAGCAAGGTTACTATATCCTTACGATTATCACGGGACTGGGATTCCATGCCTTTGTCACCTTGTTCTTGATCTATTGGTTGTTTACGAAAAAAAACCCCATTACCTTCTTTAAGAACATGTCTCAAGCCGTGCTCACGGCGTTCTCAACTGCTAGCTCCTCGGCCACTCTCCCCATCACTATGGAGTGCGCAATCGATAAGGCCGGCATCTCGGAAAAATCCACAAAGTTCGTTCTCCCCTTAGGTGCCACGATCAATATGGACGGAACCGCCCTTTACGAGGCTGCCGCCGCCATATTCATAGCCCAGATTTATTTCCCGATCACAGGTCAGGAACTCACCATGACAACTCAGGTCACCATCGCCATTACGGCCACCTTGGCCGCCATCGGTGCGGCCGGTATCCCCGAGGCCGGTCTGGTCACAATGCTTATCGTGCTGAACGCCGCCGGCCTCCCCGTCGAGGCGATAGGTCTGATACTAATGGTGGACTGGCTATTGGATAGATTTCGCACCGCGGTCAACTGCTTCGGCGATTCAGTCGGAGCCGCCATCGTCGATGGCGTCATGGAAGAGGGTGATGAACTTCTCAATGATCATCAAGAACCGGAGGGTGCCACCGCTTGAAGTGATACAAAGCGAGCTTTAGCGAAAGCACAGGAGTCCAAAACTGCGTTCGAAAAATAATGAGATCAGAGGAAATGTAATAACTTGTGGACGTTGCGTATGGAATATTCAGTCACTCGAATGGAGCTTTCTTCCTCTAGCTGATTCTAGGCTCTTCGCCCAGTGGCTCCCGACTCTGTGCAAAGAGTTGCCTTTTTTTTTTCTAAGGTTTAATGAATCGCCTTTCCCAATCAATGCCGCACACAGAACCAACCAAATAAAAAATATATTACGATGACCCTCGAAATAAACTCCAAGGCTCCCGACTTCACCCTAAAATCCTTAAACGCTCCCGGTGAAAAGGACGATTTTGGGCTAAGTGATGTAAATCTGGCAACGAACATTAGCCAAAGAAACACGGTGATTTTATTTTTCCCACTGGCTTTCACAGGAGTTTGCACCCAAGAACTTTGTGATGTCACCTCTGGTTTGGCTTCCTACGGAGAGCTGAATGCAGATGTGATTGCAATAAGCGTCGACAGCCCTTTTGCCCAAGGGCAATGGGCGGAAAAGGAAAATATCGGTATAACCATTGCCAGCGATCTTAACAAACAAACGGCAAAAGACTACGGAGTATTGCTCGATGATCTAATTGGGGTGGGAAGCGTTAGCGCGCGGGCAGCGTTTGTAATAGACAAAGAAGGAATCGTCCAATATGCGGAACAGACCGCCACACCGTTGGAATTACCCAATTTCGATGCAATCAAAGAAACGCTCGCTAAGCTGAACTAGCCGTTTTCTTAACAAAAGATTTCATGGGGAGCGGGCATACGCTAAGACTCCCCACCTCGAGTCATATTCAGTGCTAACGGGAAATCCTTCCGCGGCGAAACGTCGTGTAAGTGCTTATTCGATCGGTACTAATACCAACCCGCCGTCTCTTTTGATCAAACCACGACTTTGCTTCATCCAGATCGGAGTCGACATACCTAACTTCATTGATTCCTTTAAACTGGAAAATGAGTTTCCCACCAGAGTGGACTCCCAATGAGGTTGTGCTTATGAGAGAGGGGATTGGCGAGTGTTGTGGGGAATATGTTGCAAGTATCTTCTAGAGTATCAATCCCTTTGAGGGAGATTCAGTTACAAGCGATTCGTTCGCAGGGTGCTGGAGGACAGAATGTGAACAAGGTGTCCACTGCAGTGCATTTATTCTTCGATATTCGAGCGTCTTCTCTACCGGAAGTCTTTAAAGAGCGTTTATTGGAAATGAAGGACCGGAGGATCAGTCTGGGGGGGACGGTGATTATTAAGTCACAGGGGTCCAGGAGTCGGGAGACCAATAGAGAGAAGGCTCTGGAGCGGTTGAGAGAGTTGATTCTTGAGGTAACGCAGGTGAGCAAGTCTCGTAGACCGACTGCTCCTACGAGAGGATCGAAGGAGCGGCGTTTACACGCTAAGGGAACCCGCTCTAAGACAAAAGAGTTTAGGCGACGTCCGAAGATGGATGATTGAGGGTTCGAACTACGGACTTGCCCGAGACTCCCTGTTGAGAACAAAAGCGCTCTCCCCCTACCCGACCTCGCCATTTACCAAATTGATTCAAGAAGAATCAATCAATATGCAAGCAACACCCCTGTAGCAAAACACATGGCTCCTATGTACACAGAATTGGGTTAGGGCATTAATGAATTCATGTGAAAAAGCTAAGATCGGCTTCCATACGACTTATTAGGCAGTTTGGGACGGCATAAATGTATTGATTGTCCAAAATATACCCGAATATGCAGAATCAACTCGAGGAGCAGAGCAAAGAGCGAACTCATGAAAAAACAGCCAAAAAGCCTGTAACTCAGTGAAACAAAGGAAGTGCCCGGAGGGGGACTTGAACCCCCACGACCTTTCGGTCAGCGGATTTTAAGTCCGCAGAATTATGCTGTCCTTCAATGACTTACGTCCCTGTTGGACAGTTTTTAGACAATTCTGCTTGATTTTCATCGTACTGCATGGCATTTCCTAAACATGGGTACTGCAGGTTACGTAAAGATCTCCAAAGCTAACGAATGGCCGGTAATCTACAAGCGCAAGGGCAAGATTTCGGATACCTTCATGGTAGATACGGCAAGCCGCATAAAAGATCCGGATACGGGTGTAGCCAAACGCATCAAGACAACATGCAAGTCTCTGGCAGAAGCCAAAGTCTTGTGCGAACAATATTCCGTCCGCAAGGCGAACCAAGGCTCTGAGGGGTTCAAACTCACGAAGAACCAACAGACTGACGCCGAACTTGCTTTACGGGAACTTGAGGGCACGGGGCTTTCTTTGCTGGAGGCGTGTAAGTTCGCCGCCGAACATCACAACGTGGAAGGGGCGACGATGACCATTGCCGAACTCGTTGACGACTTCATGGCCCACAAGCTGGATCTCAAAGCCAAGGGGCACACGCGAGGCACACGCGACCGTACGTTAGGGGATTACAGGAGCAGGCACGGGTTGCTTGCCTCCAAATTCGGAAATATGCGATTGATTGATTTTGACGAGGTGAAGCACTTTGACCCGTGGTTGCGCAGGAGGAAATCCGCCAGACCTCTGATCAACTGCACCAAGGTGCTTTTCAACCACGCGGTAGACCGGGGCTACCTTAAAAGAAACCCCATCAAGCAAGCACTGCCCGAACAGTCATTGAAGAAGCCCGAAATCCTACGCCCTAACGAATGGCGCAACCTTTTGCTTACCGCGCTGCACACCGAT
>PCBO01000104.1 GCA_002730975.1 Opitutia bacterium | reverse complement strand
CGATCGAACGTGGCCTGAAATTTCTAATCTCCAGTCAGAACAAGGACGGTTCTTGGTCGTCGAAGGATTTGGAAAAGGGTGAGGCGGCAGGCTACGCGATCGGTGGGACCAGCCTTGGATTGATGGCATTCATGGTCGAGGGGCACTTTCCCGGTTTTGGTCACTACGGCAAGGCACTCGAGCGGGCGAAGAATTATCTCCTCAAAAGAGCGGAGGAGTCCCCTACCGGAGCCATGGGCGTGAAAATGTATGAAATCGGGCTATTCACCATCGCAATGTCCGAGCTTTGGGGAATGACCAGTGACCCGAAGGACAATAAAGAGATTCAGGTAGCTCTCGAACGGGTCGTCGAAATTATCTTACGGTCCCAGAACCCGCTAGGGGGTTGGCGATACGCACCGCGACCGGATGCCGGACAGGACACCTCCGTCACAGCCATGGTCTTCGTCTCCCTTGCATCAGCTCGCGAAGCGGGTGTCCTGGTGCCGGCCGAAACAATCGAGCGAGTCACCAACTACCTTCGCGATCAAGCCTTTGACGAGCGCAGAGGGGGCTTTGGCTATCAAGGGAAGGGCTATACCATTGCCTGCACTTCCGGGGGTGTCTATGCCGCCCAGCTTGCAGGTCACCGGGAAACCGAATGGGTATCGGCCGCTCTAAACACCTTGGAGAACGATCCAAAAATGTTCTCGCGAAAAGACAACGGGAACTTTTATTATTCCCATTATTATGCGATGCAGGCCATGGTTCAGGCTGGCGAGGACCGCTACGCCAAGTGGTATCCCAAGATTCGAGACTCTCTGATCTCCCTGCAGCAACCCAACGGGTCGTGGCAGGAAAAGGAGAAGGATTACCCTCATAAAACGCCCATGGCCATTATCATTCTCGGGACCCCGAATCGGTATATTCCAGTTTATCAACGCTAAGGAACCCGACAGATGATCCATTGTCTCTTTCGTTTCAAGGTCCCTCGGGAATCCTTCCTCCTCGTACTCCTTTTTGTATTGGGCTGCGGGCTTTCGGCAACTCCCCGCAAAAGCGGCAATCACCTCTTTGTTCTCTCCGGTCAGTCGAATATGACGGGGGGATTAAAAGCGGGCTTCGCCAAAACGGTCGAAGATGCCTTTGGCAATGACAAGGTCGTGGTTGTGCATCATAGCAAATCGGGTCGCGGAATCCGCTTTTGGGACAAGGATTATGAGTTTCCTGAAAACTACAAGTTTCCCGGCAAGGGGGTCCCTTCGGAACGAACCAAGTTGCAGCACGGCCAGGAATACGGACCTTTAATCGAGAAAGCCCGGGAAGCCTATGATGGCAAACCGTTTGATACGCTCACCTTCGTTTGGATGCAAGGCGAGTCGGACGGGGGACGTGGGTTGGCTCCTGCCTACGAAAAGAGCTTTCTGAGGTTGTTGGGTCGAATCAAAAAAGACTTGGGGCGAAAGGACGTTGCTTTTGTGATCGGCCGAATCAATGACTCCTACGTGAGCGACCCAAACTGGAAGGCCATGCGCGACGTGCAGGTCAAGCTCGCGGAGGATGCCGAGGATGCAGGATGGATAGACACGGACGATCTCAGCGAACCCGAACACGGCGTGCATTTCCCGAAAGAGAGTTACCCGATCCTTGGCAGTCGCTTCGCTCAAAAGGCAATCACCTTGATCCGCAAGAAATCTGAAAGAAAGTAAATGAAAAGAAGAGGAATCAAAATGAAAACACCCTGCCCTTCCATTCGTCTGTTGCTCGGACTCATCATAGCCATTGCGAGTTTGCCCCTTTCTTCCCCGGCTCGAAAAAAAGGTCCTGAGCCGGTACTGACCGACCGTGGTAAGTTCTTGGAGAAAGAATACTCCGACCAACTTGATGCGATAAGCAAAGAGATTTCGACTGCCTTGCCAGTGATCGACGCCCAAAAGAAAGAAGCCTTTGAAGCCGCCCGGGCTGAGCTGGGTGCGCTCAAAGCTCCACGCGAGAATGATCCCGAAGCAGTGCACAAGGCATACCATATGGCCAAACCGCTTGCCGAGGCCAAGGCCCTTGATAGCGCTCGGCCACTGATCGCCGACTCCGAGAAATTGCTCGGCGGTGACGATTTGGACGGCAAACTGATGAAAGGTGCGATCCTTCGTCACGGAACCCCGGCGGGTTTGGCCGAGTTCGCCCAACAGAGCGACGAAAATAAAGCTCTGCTCGACAAGCTTTTTGCCGACGAACCCCTAATGAAACAGGTTTTGACCTCAGGCGGCGCCAATGGTGGCGAGTATGGCGAAGCCATGCAGGTCTATCATGCCATTCTCGAGGCAAGCGAACTGGCCCGTAAGCAGGGTATCCTGCAACGCCTCGCTTTGGGTACCGCTATCCATCAACCTTGGTTGGACGAGAATAACAAGGGCAGCGTGAACGGTATTGTCTTTACCGACCATCGAACCCCGGACGGCCAGGTCGCGCGTTACCAGCATTATGAAAGGGCTTACCTCGCCAAAGAGCTGGATCCGCAATTCAAGGATTTCAACGCCTGGGAATGTCGGTTCATCACGAACGATCCATACACCAATGAAGAACTCACTTGGGTGCGTTCCATGCTCCGCCAGTTCCGCCCGGACCACATCACCAATCCCGATCAGAAGTGGCGTTACACACGGGTAGTCAAAAGCGACCTTCCCTACTGCAGTACCCGACATGATGACTCCCTTGGCATGCCACAGCAACAAGCCCTCGCCTTGGGCGGCATTTGCGGACGCCGTGCATTTTTCGGCCGGTTTGTTACCCGGGCATTCGGAATACCGGCGAGGCGTTCGACCCAAACAGGTCACGCCGCAATGAATCGCTGGACGCCAGACGGCTGGGTGGTTAATTTTGGAGCATGGTGGTCAATGAACTGGTGCGGTCCTCAGGGCGGGCTCGACTTCTACTTGGATTCCCGTGCACGCGAATTCGAAGAGGACTACTTGCAAGTTCTCAGGGCCCAATGGATCGGAGATGCATTGGGACAGGAAGACGTAAGCCTTCGACAATACGCTCAGGGTGGTGGGTTCTGGGACGGTTTGGCATTCTACATCAAGCGGGCCGTCGTTGAAGATGCCAATCTTGAGCAGGAAGCTGCTGACGCCGAATTGGCAACCCTCTCCGCGGAAGAAGCCCGTCTGCTTGGTGAGTCGGACGAGGTTTTGGGCGATGGGGAGATTCAGGAGATTGAAATCCCCGAGGAGGACAAAAAGATTATAATTGCCGGGGACGGGACGATGACTGTTCCTGCGGTTGCCTGTACGGGGCCGAGGAACAACACCGACAAGGTCGTGTTCCTGGACAGCTGGGACGGTGGGATGCAGATCCACTATCAGCGTCTGGGCAACCGCCCCGAGCTCCTCAAGTACACAGTCGAGGCTCCGGCGGCGGGGAAATACGAAATGACCATGAAGGTCTGTACGGTTTCCAAGCCGGCTCCCGTCATCGCCCGTCTTAACAGGCGTACGCTGGTCAACAAGACGCTTCCCTATACTAAGGGCGATTGGCAACGAACAGAGGCGGAGGTCATTGAGTTGAGGGAGGGAAGAAACACGATTCAACTCACTTTCAGGGCTCCGAACCGGGGGGTAAGCATCAAGGATTTTGAGCTCAAGCCCGTAAAATGACCAACCCCTCGAAAGGACTTAGCAGGAGCTTGAACTCATGAAGAGAATTACCCGATTCGTTCCCTTGCTTGCTTGGATTGGCTCTAGTTTGTTGAGCATACCCCTGCTTGGACAAAATTCGGTTGAAGGAATCCCAGGCGGCGAGATCAAGGAACTCGACGCCAAGCGGATCGAAGCCGGTAAAGCAGCTTCCGCCGCCAGAAAGAAACTTGCGATTCGTCGTGTGATTCGTGAAGCCGAGGCTCTGATCAAAAAGCATTCGTCCTCACCCAATCGTTACGAAGTCCTGAGCATTCTTTTTCGAAGTCAGCAGATGCTTGTCGGTCTTGATAAGTCTTCGACGAACCGAAAGGCCTTTCTGGCGACCTGCGAAAAGCTTGCGTCCGCCCCCAACGAATATGCGTCTCTGCGCCTCGATGCCGATCTCTTGCTCACGCAAGCCGAGTCAGCGCGTAAGGGCGGGGACTCGCACGCACGCTCCAACGCTCTTCGTCCCTTGGTCGATCGTTATCGGGATACCGAGGTCGAAGCAAAAGTGATCCGCATCGCAATGATCATGGCACTTGAGTTCGGGAACAATACACTGGTTAATGACCTACGAAAGGTGATCGCCGAGCGGATGCCAGGTAACCTGGATCTCATCAATTTCCAGCGCGACAAGTTGGCGGGACAAGTTTTCGGTGCTCCGTTTATTGGTAGCTTCGAATGGGGGGATGGAAAGGCGGCGAGGTTCCCGATGGATTTTTTAGGTACGACCACCGCAGTCTATTTCTGGTCCAAAGAAGAGGGAGGACTGGAGGATCTGAAGGAATTGGCCGAGGCTTGGAAAACTAACGTTTCGGATTCCGAGGTCGCAGCTGCGGGCCGGTTTCGTTTCGTTAGCGTAAACTTGGACGATCTGCCTGATGCGGGCGAGAGCATCCTTAGCAGTCACGGGCTCGACTGGCCCGCCTTGCGCATGGAAGGAGGAAAGGAGAACCCGATTTACAAGGCATACTGTCGTTTTCACCCGCGGGTATTGAGAATCAGCCCGACCGGCTATGCCGCGATGTTCTTGACCAGCAGCCGAGCCGGCAGGGGTTATGAGCGTAATCTGCAATCCTGGCTAGCCCGTCAATGGACGAGGGCGGACTATAACAGTCATCTTCAATCTATCTTTGCGGGCGAATTTCTGATCATCCCAACCGAAGATTCCTTTGATCCTGCCGCTCCCCCCGAGTGGAAAGCGACCACCACCAAGGAGTCGGCCGCTTCCAAGAAGTTGAAGCGGTCCGACTCATCCGTCCCGGATGAGCACTTGAAGGAGATACAGGCATGCTTCATCGCCCCGCCTGTCCGCTACGTAACTCCTTATGACCAAGTGCTTGAAAACTACAAGAAAGCGGATTCCCTTTGCCGAAAGGCAATATCGTCATATCCGGCGGCACCTGACCTATGGATTGTTCGCAACAGGCGCATCGTGGCCCTTCTCGGTTTGTGGAAGCTCAAGGGCGAGTACCGCTATTTTTCCGACGCCGTAGAGGAGGCCAAAGCCACTATCGAGGCTGAGCCTCCCAAGGGTGCGGACGTAATCGCCCGTTTTTGCCTGGCACGGGAGTCTTTGCGTAAAGCGGACATCGATCCGGAGGTCTTGATCCGCGGCTTTGCGGAGGCGGACGGCAAGCAGGCGTCCGCACCTAAACTTGCGGTCTCCGCACTCCTTGCTCTGGACGTCGGCGAACGGAAACTTCATGAAGAATACCGACGGGCATTCCTCGACGCCTATGCCGAGCACCCGGCCATGTGGACGATAACGGCTTTTTTCCTGGAGCGCTATCACCGCTACTGGATGTATCACCCTCCCTTTGTCGCAGGTTGGACCTATGGTCGTCGCCAGGGCCATTTTCTGGGCATCGGTGAGTCCGAGGATGCAAACCGAAGCCTGAGTCTCGAGCTTAAGACTCTTGATGGAGATACGGTTCGGTTTCCCAAGGAGGATGAGGAGAAGTGGACGATCGTTTCTTTTGTCTCGAATGCGGAACAAAGCAACTATGTGGCCCGTTATGGAAAGTTCATTTCGGAAAGACCGGTCGACAACGCAAACCTGATCACAGTGGTACTTGATGACGATGCCAATGCGACCCGAGAGGTATTGGTGGCCAAGAAAAGTCCTGACCCTTTTCCCACCATGCTACTCCCCGGGGGCATCCGTAATCCGGTCGTGCAAAAACTGGGGATCACCGTGGATGGTGAAGACGTCGAACCAAACCGGAGAGTGCCTAACCTTTTGCTCCTCCGACCCGACGGAGGCATTGCGCTGATGCTGTCGGGTTCGACCATGAGGTTCAACAAGGTCAACGTCATGCAGAACGTCATCGAGCTCCACGACGAGAAGATGGTGGACGAAGCTTTGAGCCGTGGCGATATCGAGGAGGCCAAGCGCCTGGCCTTTGCCCATGCTCCCGTTGAACAGTTACCCCCTCCCGACGCGCCTAGAAATTGGAAGCCCAAAAAGATCTCCCTTCCCCACCTTCGCAGTCGGGCCAAGGTCTATTTCGCGATGGGTGAACTGGAGTCAGCCGCCACCGACGCCGTGGAAGTCTACCTCGCGGTTAACCAAAAAGCGGGCTACATCAGTATGCGAACCGATGATCTGGAAGAAATCGAAGCTCTCCAAGAAACCATTCGAAAGAAGCGCGAAAACTCCAAATAGTGATTGCCAAACCCGAGTATTGTGATGATCGCCACTCGTAAGCAATTTCATCTTTTAATTTTTTGCCTGATTGTATTTTCGCAACTTCTCGCCGCCGAGAAGCCGGTGATCAAGAAAGAGAAACTGCAAATCGTCTTTCTCTTCGGGCAGTCGAACATGGTGGGGCTTGCCGATGCCAGAACGGCCTGGTACCTGACCCAACCCCAGTACGCCCCTCCCCGTGAGATGGCAGTGAAGAAAAGTCGCTACTTCAACTGGGAAAACTTCTACTGGAGTGGCTTGCTTTACTACAAGGGACCTGAAGAGAACAGAGGAAAGCTCGCTGCTCTAAGAGCCGAACGGACCGCCTCCCGCGCCAAATGGCGCCAACGCGCCAGGGGGGAGCACGGCCCTTGGCGGGAGAATGCGTGGGGACCCAAGCCCGGGACCGGGCGGGCCAACATGTACCCTTTCCTCGACAGGAAAGCAGAGGAGGAAGGCATCTACAAGCGCATCGCCGAGATCTTGGACGGGAAAGAGAACCAACTGCCCGTGGATGCCGCCTACGATGAGATGATGCTTCGCGATCAGGAAATCGCCACCGAGATCAAGCGGGTCCGTGAAATCTACCTGAAAGGAACTACGGCCAAAGACTTCGATACCCTCGACGATGCAATCGAGGCGGCGGTCGAAGCCAAGAAGCTCGTAGTGGAGGTGCCCCGTGGCAAGGCCTTCCCGGAGCCTGAGAAGAATCGCGCCTTGTTTGCCGAGCTTGCCCGAAAGCACGTCAATCTTCCCATCGCAAAACGTACCTGGATCTATGGCCATGGCCACGTCGCCGGTTCCGAAGGGAAAGGCAACCGGATTACGACCCAAGGTCCTCTCACAGTTGGCTATGGCGCCGGCGTGACCAAAATTGGACCGGAATACGGGATTGGCATTACCATGGAGCGGTTAGTGGATGCGCCGATCCTGCTTGTAAAATGTTCTTGGGGCAACACCTCCATTGCCAGTGACTGGCGCCCCCCCTCTCTGGACGGAGTGGAAACTGCTACCGAGAAATCCGAGCGGGAAGCCTGGAATGCATTGCAAGCCGAAGACGCAAAACAGGCCGGCCGCGAATTCAAACCCCGGTCGGCGCGCCAAAAGACCGGAAATCCGGGGTATGCCATGAGCATGGCCATGCCTCAGGTCGACAAGGTATTGGCCGATCCCGGAAAGTATCATCCCGCGTACGACCCGGAGGTGGGCCATGAGGTCGCCGGCATGATCTGGTTTCAAGGCTACAGCGACAAGGATAACCCCGCCTATGGCGAGCTTCTGGCGCAGTTGATCAGGGACTTCCGCAAGAAGGTCAAGACACCCGAACTACCCGTGGTTTGCGGAACCCTCGGAATGGCCTCCTTCAAGCATGCCGCCTTCATGGAGAATGCGAACAAGGGGATGTTGCAGTCCGCAAAAATGCCGGACCTCGCAGAAAAGGTGGACGTGGTCAATACCGCGCCGTACTTCCCCCTTGAGTTCAATTTGCTCAAGCAGGTCAGGCAAAAGGAAGATGATTCGCCCGAATACTTGGAGGCCGTAGCTTCCGCCAGAGGTAAAAGCAATGGGGGCTTCCATTACCACGGGAGCGCCAAGTGCTTTCTCCTGATGGGTGATGCCATGGGACGCAGCATGGCCAACCTGATGGCAGGCGGCAATCCCGCCCTTCACGCCGAACCGCCACGGTGAGAGACAAAAGCACCCATGCGACGATCCTCGTCTCCCAAGATGGCCAGAATCTTGATCCACGCTTTTTTCGGTAAACAAGCCTAATCCTCTTGTTTACTGGGGTTCCCTCCCCTGCTCCTGCGGATTCATTCCAGCTACCTCCACCAAAGTTTCAATTGATTATCAGTAGTTTATGGGATTGATCAGAATTTCCTAGCAGTCGTCATTTCCGTGGACTGAAATCCATGTTTGCGATTAAATTGTCACGCTGTGAAAACGCACACTGAGCCTATTGTTGGTTGCCACTTTTCAAACTCAAGTCCTGCTCCACTTCCGACTTCAATATTTTCAGTTTTTCGTCCTTGGGCTTCAGTTCGAGCCCCTTCTTTGCCAAAGCCAGCGCCTTTTCGGGCCGTCCATTGCCGAGGCAGGCTTCGGCGGTCTTCCGAAGCAACCAGACCTTACCTGGACTCAGCTCGATCTCGAGCTCCATGAAGCGGAGGCCGTCGTCGACTTGACCGTCCTTGATGAGCTGTTCAGCGAGGGCCATCGTGGTACCTCCCCAGATCGCCTTTTTTCCTTTCTCCATGAACCATTCGACAGCCACCTCAACGCCCTGCTGCTTCACCATGGAATACATCCGCTGGTCCTGGCTGACGTGGGCCTTGGCGGGCATTCGGAAGGGTTGGCCGGTGACGACGTGGATCAACTCGGTGCTAAGATTCACCACAGCTCTCCAGACGTCCCCACTTCCATAGGAGTCGCCTTGGTTGCAGAGCACGATGACAAAGGCATCGTCCTCGACGAGGCGGTTTTCCATCGCTCGGAAACCGTTGATCGCACCGCCGTGATTGATCACCCTGGTGCGGTGTTTCGTAACCGGGTGAGTCCGGGCGTAGATTTGCCAACCGTAACCGTATCGACTCTGGGGCCGCCCGCCCGCTGCCTTTACCTCGGGAACATCCCGGTTCGGGGTAAACATAAGATCGCGGTATTTCTGTTTCAGTAATTGGTCACTGTAAAGGGCCCGGTCCCAGAGGAACATATCCACCACCGTGGAATAGAGAGCACCGGACGCACCGGGTGAGGAATCCATATCCATGTAATCCGCTCGGGTATAGCCAAACGGACCGCGGGTGTAGCCGCTCGCTCGTTTCTCGATCACGTATTCGTTGCGGTCATAACCGCTGTTCTTCATCTTGAGCGGATCTAAGATACGTTTCTGAAGATTCTGCTCGAACGTCTTGCGGGTCACTTTCTCAATAATCCGACCGAGAATCACGTAGCCGGCATTGCTGTAGGAATAAATCGTGCCCGGTTCATGAGCCAGGTCGCCACTGCAATGCTCCTTAATGAACTCGTCCTTCCCAAATGACAGCCGCGAGACCGTGTCTCGATAATCAAAACTGGAAGTGAAATCCGGAATCCCGGACTGGTGAGCCATCAGATGGTGAACGGTGATTCGGTCCCCGGTATCTTTCCGATAGTAAAGCAGGTGATCGGAGATGGTGTGGTCCAGTTTGAGCTTTCCCTCCTGCACCAACTGCATGATGAGCATCGTGCAGAACTGCTTGCTGACCGAGGCGAGACGGAACCGGGTATCCGTGGTGTTGGCGATGTTCCATTCCCGGTTGGCAAGTCCGAAGGCCTGCTGGTAGATGACCTCGCCCTTGTCAGCCACCAGTACCGCTCCGGAAAACAGGCCCGTTTCGGCCGTGGCCTCACACAGTTGCTGCAGGTCGACGACCTTGTCCGGGCCTACCTCCCGGTATCCTTTAGGGAGCGGAGAGTTTTCCTGTTGCGCTTCACAAAGACCGGCGGGAAGAAACACGGCAACCGTGAAGCAGAGGAGTGCAGAGGGTAATGGACTCATTATTCACTGAATGGTTACGTCATCCAAGGCAAGGTCGTCCATCATTTTTTGATCTGACCTGTATCGGCTACTCGTATATTGCCTTAATCGCGATTCCCGTAGTATTCTTAAACCAGTTCATGAAATCTTCCACCTTAACGTTCCTGGGACGAGGATGGGAAACTGAAAAGCGAAACAAATTACCGTAAAGGTGAAAAAATTGATTGAATCAGGCTTTTCTCTACTGACATGCCAAATGGTAAATCGTCAGGCTCAAGCCCCACAGTATCCTCATCCAGCCAATCCCTAACCGATTCTTGACGGTACCCAATTCCGAGACCTACGCTGACATATTCCAGCCACCTCCACCAAAGTTCCAGAGTCGCCGGACCACGACAATCTCAGCTCTAGCTGAGGAACCAATTCACCGAGCAAGAGCGGGTCCAACCGTTCCGCCACGGACGTATTCCGCCTTGGTGAAGGTTTGCCGACGGTCCTCTTTGCCTGAAGCCAAGTTGTTTACCCAGCGAATGAAACGGCGTACGACTAGATTGTAATCCCAGTTGACGTGGGCAACCGAGGGTCGACACCAAGCAAAGTTCGGATCAGGATCTGTGCAGATAAGGGAAATGTCTTCCGGAACTCGTAAGCCTTTACGAACCAAATAATGAAATCCCGCATGAAAGAGAAAAGGTTCATCTAGGATTAGAGCGGTAGGCGGAGTAACCTTAAAAAGTGATTCCAAGCAATCGCTGAACCCTTCGCCGCTCTCCGCCCAATCCGGCAAATT
This sequence comes from Opitutia bacterium, assembly GCA_002730975.1. Lineage (GTDB taxonomy): Bacteria > Verrucomicrobiota > Verrucomicrobiia > Opitutales > Seribacteraceae. The sequence goes on along the minus strand of PCBO01000104.1, from coordinate 2,354 downwards.
AAATGGACCTGTATCAATACCGGCCCCTTCAAGCTCATCGAGAAAGGCTTGGATTGCTTTTGACCGCTGCGGTTGGCGAAGCTGCTTGCGGCAAAGAAAAGATATCTTGCTGTGGCCTAATTCGAGCAAGTGACGAGTCGCGACGACAAACGGGGGAACCTTGTCCGGTCCTGTGCCTGCCAAAGGTATGCCGTGGCGAACCCCGGCAAAGCAAAAGACTGGAACCTTCTGCGTGGCGAACCAATCAAGTACGTCTTTTGATCCCGCAGAGACAAACCATGCGTCGGCAGCGGTGCTTTTGACCATCCTCGCTATGCGACGGGCATCCATTCCCAGTTCAGTTAGCGATTTGCGTGCGGAAAAAGGCCTGTGGCCTATGTCTAGCAAGCGCTGCTTCATGGCAAGGACCCATGGATCCGTTTGATTCGGTGGCGTATGGTGCAAAAAAGCAATCCGGAGCTCCGATTTCCGGGGTCCTGTGTTCCCTATCTGTATGCGACGCTTGCGACCAGCTCCTAGATTGACCAAAAGACCCTCGTTCTCGAGCATAACAAGGGCCGCGGCGACGGTCTTGTGATTGACTTCCAGTTCCTGTCTTAATTGGTCACGACCAGGCAGCGTTTCAACCCATCGGCCATTCAGCAAATCTTGGCGGATGCTGGCGGCTACTTGTTGAGTTATGGTCTGAAACGGCACGTGCATATCCTGTCCCCAATAGGGACAGGAATCAAGAAGGTTATTTATTAGGCACAAAGTCTTTTTCTTGCAATAATGATAAGAATGAAAGCCATTCGCTCACATCCTATTGTCTTAGTCACGCTCTTCTCTGCGATTGTTTCGTTACAGGCAGAGGCTGCTTCCGATGCAGACTACAAGGAGAAAATCCTAGGCCAATGGAAGCAGGAGTTCGTCCAAGGGCCCGCGTCTATGAAAGGTTTGGAAACTTACAATAGGGACGGAACCTTGATTGCCGATGGTATGCTTAGCCTCCAGGGACAAAAAATACCCATTAAGCTTTCCGGAGTTTGGGAAATTAAAAACGGAACGCTGATCGCGACTTTAAAAAAGTCCAACGTTCCGCAAATGATGCCTGTCGGTACCGTCTCGAAAGACAAGATTGTGGAAATCAACGAAACTGTTTTCCGCTATAAAACCGAAGATGGAGAACTCGAACGGAAGACGAGAGTGCCGAACTCGGGGATCGTTACCGCCGAAACTTCAAAGAGTACCGATCACGCCATGCGGTTATGGACGGACAGCACGGGCAAGTTCAAGATCGAGGCCACATTGAAGGAATTAAAAAAGGGGCCTCCTTTGCAACCCTACCAAGCCGTTCTTCAAAAAAGCGACGGATCGCGTGTTCAAATTCCCCTCAATCGTTTGAGCGCAGCTGATCAGGATTACCTTCGCAGGTCTTCTTCAACCAATAAAGTTACCCCCAAAGAAAGCCCCAAGCCCATTGCGCCGGCAACGCCTGCGGCGCCCGAAATAATCAAAGCGACCTCAAACCCAAGGGAGCAAACTGCAATTATTGAGGAAGCGATTCTCAAGGCACTGAAGAAACCGAGAGGGAAAGTCACTGATGCGGATTGGATGAAGGTTACGAACATGAACTTGTCCTCCACCGAATTTTCTGACGCGGGACTTAAGGAACTGTCGAAAGCGGAGAATCTTACAGGCCTTTATGCGTCACGAACCCAGGTTACAAATGCAGGCATAAAAGAGTTGGCTGCTTTCAAGTACCTTCATACCTTCAATGCTTTCGATACCCAAATCAGTGATGCGGGTCTCAAAGAGCTAGCCGCGATGAAAAAGCTCAAAAGACTCTATTTGGGCAATACGAAAATTACCGATGCGGGCTTAAGGGAATTGGCCGCCTTGCCGCAACTCAATACCATCATCTTGGAAGGGTCCGAAATCACCGATGCGGGCCTCGATGAGTTGGCCAAGTTCGAGCAACTTGTCATGGTCGGCGTGATGCGCACGAAAGTTACGAAAGCAGCGGTGGAAAAATTCAAGAAGGCGCTGCCGAAGTGCCGTATCCATAGCAATTTCTGATGGTCAAAACCGCTGAAAGGAGAATCGTTGACGGTCACGATCGAGGGGAACCGGGAGTTCGTCGACGAGATCAAGTCACTTTTGAACAAGATTAAAAAAACCGCGCCTACGAAGGACTGAAAAAATGAAAATCGTATTGAAACCACTCATGACTGCGACTGCGGTCAGCGCGATGCTGGCGGTAGGGTGCGGGGAGGAAGAAGAAACTACGAAAGTCGTGGAGGATGATACGGCGACTTCGCAAGGTTCTGAGGAACCGTTACCTGTTCTCGCTTCCAATCCGGAACTGCCTAAGG